>JBILVK010000133.1:0-7110 GCA_044370475.1 Bacteroidia bacterium | reverse complement strand
ATAATTTAGTGCATTAAGGAGGAAAGATTTTTTGAACTCATCGTGCTTATCTAGCTTTTTAATTTCCAAATTGTTGTAGTAAAAGTTCATTTCTCCCGAGCATGCGTGCTTATTGCCAACCACCCTATAATGAAGGGTGTCTAGTGTTCCATTGCTTATCTCCAATGCAACAACGGTCTTGGTTACACTCGATAGTTTATTTAGGGCAAAGGAGCGTGTATGCATATTAATTCTGTACCCATGTAAGCTATCTTTGTACGATTCTTTGTAGGAAAAATGGTCTATGGGAATACCATTCATGTTTAAGCTTAGTAGCAAATAGAGTGAGTCTTGTTTGCTCGGATTCTTTACAATATTGCTAATCTTTCCTTGAATATTGTTTAGCGCAATTTGGGTATGTTGGGCAGTGTTAGGCGAAATTTCATGGTAATGCAGTATGCAATTAGTTAATTCAACATTGTCTATTTTAGATAGTATGGGAGCCTGTTGAATTAGATGGGTGAACATTTCCTTTTCATTTAAATTTTGCATAGGCTTTCGCTTATCCTTTTGAAGCCAGAACTCTGAGTTTTTAACCTCAATTGTTTTACAAGCCAGCAAGGTATCTTGCATGAGTTTATTTAGGTCAATTCCCTTTATGAGCAAGTTTGCCTTCAGTACCTTGAAGCAAACATTTTGATAGGGATCTGCTTCAATAAGGTCATCGCAACTCTTATTTTTCTCTAATGAAAAACCTTCCAATTTTAGGGTGCCTTCTTTCGGATGAAATTGAAGTTCGGCAAATTGAACCTGAGATTTGTTGTTATGCAGTTTAAAACCATTTAAAGCCAAATGGAAATTTTGAATTAAGGGAAGTGTTTTTTTGGGTAAATTTTTTAAGAGGCTTAAAGGTGTATTCTTGTTGGTATAGATATGGGCATTGGATAATGAGATATCTGCTTTTGGATGGATGAACACAAGATTTTTGAGCTTTACATTTAGGCTTGTACTGGCATTTTTACCCAATGCATCTATTGCTGTTTTTAGTGTTAACTTGGTTTTAAATGCTTGTAAATTTGGATTTAAATTTTCTATGTCAAAATTCATGTGAGCCTCCCATTTTAGGCTATCGCTTTTATATGAAACGTATGCATCCTCCAAACTAATTTTATTGAATTGTAATTGGTGAAGGTCGATTTCATTTTTAGGTATTTGAACCAAAAGTTTATCAATTTTTAGGGCTTGTTCCTTCGCGTTAATATCAATGTTTTTTATAATGAGTTGATTGTTTTTTAAAACCAATTGTTGTAGAGAAAACTTGCCTATTTTATGTAAGTTTAGGTTGATGGCTTGTGTGCTTAAATTTAGGCTTTGCCATTGAAAAACATCGTTTGCGTAGCTAATTGAACTGCCTTTAAGCTCTTTAATTCCAATGGTAAAAGGCTTAATAGCTGCTTTCACAAGTAAAGTTAATTGCACGTTTTCAATATCAAGATTTCCTATATACAATGATTTATCTTGAAGCTTTGTTGGATTACTTTTTTTCTCTTTCGATTTTTCTATTTGTATAAAAGAAACCGATTTTATTTTAGCCTCTTCCACATGCACTTTTCCATCAAAAATAAGTGCATCCCAATCAAGCTTTTGCCAAACAATTTGTTTCCCGTTTAAGCGTATTTTGCGACTATTTACCACAAGTGATTCAATGGTATTTAACTCTTGACTTCCAAATATTTTAGTATCTGTGGCCCTTATTATGTTTTTAGGATTAGAAAAAGTGATATTCGGAATGATGATCTTGTCTATGGATTTTTTTATATTTTTTGCATTTGCACTATGAAGGGTTTTTTCAATGTTTATAGTTACATTCATTCCTTCCATCAGAAGCTTCGATTTTTTTGGAATATTGTTTACTTCCAATTTTGCTTCTTGAATAAATAGAACCTTGGCTTTTACTTTTTGACCAATGTTTTGAAGCTTACTAATTAGGTTTTTTGTTAACTCATCTACCTTTAGTTTTTGGGCTTGTTTTTTGAGTGTATGAATATATATTTCTGGATGTTTGATGATAATCTTATCACCATATAGGTGCTTTTCAAACAGTGCCTCTAATTGAATATCCGATAGCGATAATTCTTTAACTTTAATGCGCACATCCGATACATGGGTTAACTTACGTGTACTAATTTTTATTTCGGGCGATAAGATGGAAATGCCATTATGAACAAAGCTAAATATGTTAGCGTTAAAACTTAATTTTTTATCGGGAGATTGCAAGATAATTGAATCTTGAAGTAAGGTTATTCTTTTGCACGAAGGTTGTTTAAGTGTATCAATGTATGCATCTTCAATGGTGAGTCCAATTTTACTAAACAGCAATTCTTGTTTATTTTTTTGATCCTTGTAGTTGAGCGAGAAATCGCGCAAGATGGCGTGCTTTAATAAGAATGATTGAAACCAATCGCTGCTAATATGTGAACTTGATTTTTCATGAGAAATTTCTTGAACCACATATTTTTTATCTACCAATGCGTAAATTTTGGAGACAATGGCCGTATCTATTTTGATATTTCCTAAGGTGTTTTTTGTAAAATAGCTATGGAAATTAAAGTAACCGTTTTCAACAAAAATGGAATCAATGGCAGATGTTTTTGCATTTGATTTAAAAATAAATTTTGCTATTTGTAAGCTTACTTTTCTGTCCAATTTTATGTTATGTGCCAACAACCAATTTGACTTAAGGTTGTTTTTTATAAAGGCATTTCGGATACTTAGAAAGTCATTTTCTTTTAATGAATCAGAGATATCAGAAGATCCATAGAGGGTTCCGTTAATGCCCTGGATAAATTGTACTCCATTTTTATTTTTAACAAGTACCGAAGCATTGCTTAGAAGCATCTTTTCTGGCAAGTGTTGAAATACAGGCGAGGCCCTTATTTTTTCAATGAGTTTTGGTAGGTCTATGTTTTTCTCTTGTTTCTCTTTTTTAATTAAGAGGAGCTTAACATCAGGTTCAATAATTTCTACCTTTTTTAGAGAAGCATTATAACCCTTAAGAATATTGCCTATTTCTGAGAAGCTTACATTTATTTCCTTACACTGAAAGAATAAGGCATTGGTTTTACTTGTATCTAAATAGCCCTGAATGCTGATATTTCGAATATCAATTTCTCTGTTGTAAAAATCTACCACCAGTTTCCCGGTTTTCATTTCCACATGGCCACTCATGGTATGACCTAGGATAATATTGACCGTTGTTACAAAGCGCTGTTTTGCCATGTACAATGCCGCCCCAATAATGAGCAAGAAACAAATTATACTACCCCAAAACAGTTTTTTTTTCATAAAAGCTTATTCAACCGCCATTTCATTTGCTGGCAATTGTGTATTCAATATGCACCCAAAAATATAATTTATGACCAATAAACCGCGTGCAACAAAAATTTTACACGTTTAATTCATATAGACCAGTCAATCGGTTTATTGTTGAACAAATATGCCCTTTCAAGCATGCCACATCAAATTTTAAGCCAAAGTAGTATGCAAATAGTATGCAAATGCCCCAAAATAGCACTGGTAATTTGGATAAAAATCAATCACAAAAAATTGAACATTCATTCAAATGAAAAATAAAAATAGAGGATTTCCCAATCTTCCAAAGGTAACGTAGTAACTGCTGTAAAGGCTTAAAGATAAAGGGCTTCAGAAATATCTCCTGAAGCCCTTTTTAATTCTTTGACATTTGTAATTGTGTGTATCAACACTCACACTCCAACTCCATCCTGCCTCGTGGGCCCACCTGGAATCGAACCAGGCACCCCCTGATTATGAGTCAGATGCTCTAACCGAATGAGCTATAGGCCCTGCTAATTGCTTAGCGAGGCGCAAAAATAATAATTTCATATTATAGAACAAGGTTTTTTTATCTCAATTTGCCTATTAGAGGTTTTGTATTGGCGAACTACTTGATTTAGTTGGGTTAATCACCAAAGACTGTCTGATATTATTGCTTAATTGTAAAATTAGCCAGTAATGACTTTGCATTTTTATGCTTTGTTTTACCCCTCAATCACATTATTATTGAGGTGCAAATTGAACAGCATGAAAAAAATAATTTGGAGGTACGGTACCCTGTCTGGATTCATGAATGCCATCTATTTGGTGGCGCTCGGACTCATGACCAAAGATAATCCCAGCTTTAAATCAAGCATGATTGCCGGCTATATTGCAATGGCCGTTGCCCTAAGTTTTATTTTTGTGGGTGTGCACCAAGCCAAAAAGTTATTTGCCAATGAGCCCTTTGGTTTTGGTAGAGCCTTTTATACCGGCTTGCTTATCTCCTTTATTTCTTCACTGTTTTATACTTTTACTTGGCTGGCCGTTTTGCAGTTTATTCACCCCAATTTCATGCTCGATTATACCAATAGCCAAATTATAGAAGCCCAAAATCAAGGAATGTCGGTTCAAGAAATAGATATCATTAGAAAGGAAATGGATGGCTATGTTCAGTTATACAAAAATCCACTTTGGGCATTCCTTATTACCCTGACAGAAATTTTGCCTGTTGGACTACTTCTTTCCCTCTTAGCTGGCGCAATTTTTAAAAAGAAAGATGCCTAAAAAACTTTGGTATTATCCCATATTGGCCTTGCCCTTCTATTTGCTTGGCCTATTGCCTATGTGGGTTTTATATGGCATTAGCGATCTTGCACGATTCTTGGTTTATTATGTTTTTGGCTATAGAAAATCCGTTGTTTTTCAAAATCTCCGTAACTCTTTTCCAGAAAAAGATGAGGCTTGGATCAAACAGATAGCTTGGAAATTTTACCAAAACCTCTTCGATACCATTATAGAAACCATTGCCATGGCAGTGCAAACCAAGGCCTATTACAAAAAACATGTAGTGTTAAATGATTTAGAGGTCATTCATAATCTTAACAAACGTAATCAACCCTTTATTTTGGTATGCGGTCACCTAAGCAATTGGGAATATGCAGGCCAAGGCCTTCACCTTCATTCAAGTCAGGTTGATGTACTGTATCATCCCCTTAGCAGTAAGTGGTTCGATTGGTTTATGTATTATGTACGCACGCGTTTTGGACTGCATGTAATACCCATGCAAAGTACCTTGCGTGAAATGCTTAAACGTAAAAATATTCCATCGGCAATTACCTTTATTGCTGATCAAACTCCTAGTGCAGAAGGCTGCCATTGGATGAATTTTTTGAACCAAGATACTCCTGTTTTTTTAGGTGTAGAGAAAATGGCTAAGAAATTTAATTACCCTGTTGTGTATGGCGATATGTATAGGAAAACGAGGGGAAATTATGTAGTGAATTTTAAAATGCTGACAGAAAATCCTCAAGATATGTTGGATTTTGAAATAACAGAAATGCATATGAATTGGCTCGAAGAAAGTATCAAAAAGAATCCCCAAGATTGGCTCTGGAGTCACCGCAGATGGAAACATAAAAAGCCAGCACAAAAATGAACTACTTAAGAAAATACTCACTCTATCTATGCATCCTTATAGGTTTCGGTCTGAACCTATTAAGCGCCTGTAAGCCTAAGGCAAATGCCGACTTATTAGTTGTAGCCAAGCAAATTCAAAGCATGGATTCTACCTTGCGCATTTATGAAGCCATGGTGATAAAAGACGGAAAAGTACTTGCCCTTGGAACCCAAGACGAACTAGGCAAAAAGTATACATGTGCCCAAACAATCAATTACCCCAATAACTATATTTATGCGGGCTTAATTGATGCCCATTGCCACTTCTACGGCTTAGGTAAATTCTTGCAAATGGTTGATTTAACCAAAACCCAATCTATGGATGATGTTCTGTCTGCCTGCATGGCCTTTGATGCACAAAAGCAAACAAGCACATTATTAGGAAGAGGTTGGGATCAGAACAAATGGGCAAATAAGTCCTTCCCCAACAACGAAGCACTCAGTAAAGCCTTTCCAAATAAAGCGGTTATTTTAAAAAGGGTTGATGGCCATGCTGCCTTGGTAAACGATTATGCCTTGAAATTAGCAGGCCTTACAATTCAATCTAAAGTAGATGGGGGAGAGTTAATTGTTGAGAATGGAAAGTTAAGTGGGGTGTTAATTGATAATGCGGTTGACATAGTAGAAAAGATATTACCAGCACCTTCTACTCAAGATAAAATAAGTGCCTTGCTTGAAGCACAAAAACAATGTTTGCAATACGGATTAACCTCCTTAACAGATGCGGGTTTGGATACAGATATTATTTGGCTCATAGATTCCTTACAACAAAATGGGATGCTACAAATAAAGGTAAATGCAATGGTGAGTTTAACAGATGAAAATCTTGCTTATTGGTTAGCTAGAGGTCCGTATAAAAGCAAAATGCTTCAAGTAAACTCATTTAAAATGTATGGCGATGGAGCCTTGGGTTCAAGAGGAGCTTGCCTTTTGCATCCTTATTCTGATATGCCTAAGCACAGTGGATTTTTGCTAACTCCTATTTCACAAATGGAGCAATACATACAACAAATTGCTGCTTCACCTTTTCAATTAAACACACATGCAATTGGCGATTCAACCAATAGATTGCTATTAAAGATGTATGGTGCAGCTTTAAAGAATCATGCCGACAGACGTTGGCGCATAGAGCATGCCCAAGTTGTGAATGAGGCAGATTTTGGATTGTTTAAACAATATGGCGTGGTAGCCTCTGTGCAGCCCACGCATGCAACTAGCGACATGTATTGGGCAGATGAACGCCTTGGTTCAGACCGAATAGAAGTCGCTTATGCCTATGCAAATTTGCTTAAAGAAGTGGGTTGGATGCCATTGGGAACCGACTTTCCGGTGGAAGATGTTTCTCCTTTTTATACTTTTTTTGCAGCTGTGGCACGAACCGATAAAGAAGGATTGCCAGAGAAAGGATTTCAGTTTCATAACGGATTAACACGCGAGCAAGCTTTAAAAGGGATGACATGTTGGGCCGCGAAGGGTGCTTTTCAGGAGAAAGAAATGGGTTCGCTTTTGCCTGATATGGCAGCAGATTTTGTGGTTTTGGATATTGATTTTTTGAATACTGATTTGTTAAAAATTAGGAAAACTAAGGCCATTTCTGTTTTCATTGATGGCAAGGAGGTA
>JBILVK010000132.1:0-7117 GCA_044370475.1 Bacteroidia bacterium | reverse complement strand
GAAGCCAAGGCACATGCACTCTTGTTGAACCAAAAAATTAAACAAGGTTTAGAAAAGTAATATGGTAACATCCATAACGCGCGAAGAGCTCAAACAGCTTTTGCTGAACCAAAAGGAGGTGGTAGTAATTGATGTGAGAAGCGTTGAAGAATACAACAGCGGTCACATCCCATTTGCCACCAACTTTCCAGTTGAATCTATTGAAGCAGGATCTTACCTGCCAGAACCAGGTAAAATAATAGTTACAACCTGCGGAAGAGGTGGAGGCAGGGCGAATAGGGCTGCAAACTTTCTCAATGAAAATTCATCCAATGAAGTTTTTACCTTAGAGGGTGGTTCCTTGGGTTGGCTTGATCATGAGCAATAAATGCATAACTTATTTGGCTATTCAAATTGGCCACTTAAACAAATCGGGTTTGATAAATGTATAGGCACGGGTTTAAATTGGTTTTTCTCTTTTTGGTATTTATAACCAATGCAAAGACGTTTGTTTGGGGGCAGGAAATATCAAATGATACCATTGCAATTAGACATGATAAAGATGCGCATGATTTGGTTCGCGACCTAATAGGAAAAGACCCATTTACCCCCAAAGAGCAATCTCATCGTGACTCTTCAAAGGTGTATTTTTCTGTGTTGCCAAGTTTTGCTAGCGCAGGTTCCGAAAAGGGATTTGTTACAAGTTTTATGTCGGCTTTCTACCTAGGAAACCCAAAAACAACAAATTTGTCAACGGTCTATTTTACGCCCTATTTTACTTTTTCAGAGCAATATGTTATTCCCATGCGCACCTATATCTGGACAAATAACAATTCTTTTAACTTAATGGGGGACTATCGCTTTATGAAATACCCACAAGTTCAATTTGATATTTATGATCCAAACAATCAAGTTGAACAGTGTAGAATAAACTATTACCAAACACGATTTTATCAAACAATATCAAAATCTGTTTTGCCTAATTTAGCTGTGGGACTAGGGGTTCAGTACGATTATTACACCAATATAGTTGCAGATCAGGTTTTCATAGATAAACCAACAGCCTATCAAAAATATGGAGATACTGCCCAAATTGATTACTATTCTTTGGGACCAACTATTGAAGTTATTTTCGATAACCGACGCAATACCATTAATCCACTAAATGGTAGTTATGGCAGGATCTCATACAGGCACAACCTCGCAGGTAGCGGCAATTTTCAAGATTGGTCTTCCATAACAATTGATGCCCGAAAGTACTTCCCAATCAATCAAAAAAAAGAAAGAATACTCGCTGTTTGGATGTTATACTGGTCGGTACTTAATAACAAACCCAATTATTTAGACCTTCCTAGCAATGGCTGGGATAACTATGGAAGAAGTGGTAGAGGCTTATATCGAAATAGGTATAGAAGTTCTGGTATCTTATATTTTGAAACTGAATATAGAAGTCCAATTACAATAAACGGATTATGGTCTATGGTAGCGTTTGCCAATTTCACTTCCCCAGCAATTTTATTTACCCAACAATTCCATCTACCAAAAATGGCTGCTGGTTTGGGTATTCGTCTTAAATTTGACAAGCGAACAGGTGGAAAATTGGGAGCCGATATTGCAGTAAGTGGCGATTATTGGACATATTACTTGTCGCTTAACGAGTATTTCTAAATCCTAAAAACGAATTAAGCCTATTACCTTTTAAGTCAACTTTTAAGGCAAATAATAGGATGAATGTTACTAAAATGAAAAATTTTGACTCGAAATATTCAATTGTATTTGCCAGAAAAATAGATTGTTAGATAAAAAAGGCGCGTGTCTGGTCGGTTTCGCTCAAATCAACCTTACATTTGCATTCCGTTTTTTTTGCTTATTAGCCTTACATGCGTCTTTATGCGTGGTCGGTTCGGCCAGAAAAATGAAAAATAATCTATAACACACAATGAAATTATCACAATTTAAATTTGCCTTTAACGAAGCCCTTATTGCCAAGCACCCAACAGATGCAAGAGATGAATCTAAGTTAATGGTAATTAATAGAGAAAAAGGAAAAATAGAGCACAAAAAGTTTTCTGATATCCTTGGGATGTTTGGCGATAGAGATGTGATGGTACTTAACAATACCAAGGTTTTTCCAGCTCGTTTATATGGTAGCAAAGAAAAAACAGGAGCGAAAATTGAGGTATTTTTATTGAGAGAATTGAACAAAGAAATGAAGCTTTGGGATGTTCTTGTTGATCCGGCTCGTAAGATTCGTGTGGGCAATAAATTATATTTTGGCAATGATGATCTAGTAGCCGAAGTTGTTGATAATACTACTAGTCGCGGACGTACCATCCGTTTTCTTTTTGATGGTACCGATGAAGAATTGAGAAAGCTAATTGATAAATTAGGTGAAATGCCACTTCCTAAGTACATGGGAAGAGATGTTGAAAAAACAGACAAAGAGCGTTTCAATACCATATTTGCTAAAAACGTTGGAGCTGTAATTCCTCCCACTGCTGGCATGCATTTTAGCCGTGAGTTAATGATGCGCCTAGAAATTAAAGGCGTTCGTTTCCCTGAATTAACACTGCACAATGGCTTAGGTTCTTTTAGAACTGTGGAGGTTGAAGACCTAACCAAGCATAAAATGGACTCAGAATATTTTGAGATTCCAACAGAAACAACTCAAATTGTAAATACTGCTTTAGCAGAAAAGAAAAAGATTGTAGCCGTTGGTAATTCTGTGATGCGCGCACTTGAGTCATCGGTATCTTCTGCAGATAGATTGAATCCATTGAGTGGTTGGACAGACAAGTTTTTGTTTCCGCCACATGATTTTAAAATTGCCAATGTGTTAATTTCTAATTTCCATCCACCAGAATCTACTTTGCTTATGGCAACTGCCGCATTTGCTGGATTTGAGCTATTAGAGGAAGCATACAACGAAGCCATTAAAAAGAAATACCGTTTCTTGGCATACGGTGATGCAATGATTATTATCTAGTTTTTTTCGGTCTGAACCAATGACCATGAAGAAATATGCACTTATAGTTGCCGGAGGTAAAGGCCTTAGGATGGGTGCAGATCTCCCTAAACAATTTATGGAGCTGGCTGGCTTGCCAGTGCTCATGCATACCTTAAATGCGTTTGCATCTATAGATGAAATAAAGCTTATTTTGGTATTGCCGCAAGAGCATTTTTCGTTTTGGGAAGACCTATGCCAAAAACATCATTTTATTTTGGAGCATAAGGTTGTTGTCGGAGGTATTACTCGTTTCCATTCAGTAAAGAATGGTCTAACCGCTATTGAAGACCAAAATTCTTTGGTGGCAATCCACGATGGTGTTAGGCCTTTAATAGCTAAAAAAGTTATTGAAGACAGCTATCAAATGGCAGAAGAAAAAGGCAATGCCATTGTGGTTGTTTCCTTAAAGGATTCGTTGAGAAAGCAGGAATTATTAAGCAACCACAGCGTAAATAGAGCTAACTATTATTTGGTTCAGACACCACAAACATTCCAAACACATTTGATAAATGATGCCTATAAAAACGCATCTGGTGATGATAATTTTACCGATGATGCCAGCGTATTAGAATCTAACGGAATTGCAATAAATATGCTTGCTGGCGACTATAAAAACTTAAAAATTACTACACCTGAGGATCTTGTAATTGCGGAGGCTTTGTTAAAAACTTAACTAGAATAACTAAAGTATTCCTTTGGCAATTAAATATGGAATAACAAGCCATAATAGGCCTTTGATAAGAAAAAATACAAAACCCATTGCGCCCAAACGCCTAAGCATAAATTTAAATTTACCTCGGCCTTTATGGCTAACCGGACATTCTAATGGCTTATCTTGTATTTTGTTTATGCTTTCCATTTAATAGTCCACAAAAGTAAACTAGTTTTTGATATTCCCAAACCTTTGACACCAGGCAAATTGTTTAATGTGTCATTATTTAGTCACACTATTTTTACAAAATAGAGCTGTTTTTTTTATTATGTTTGATGCACATGAAAGGGAGTTGCTTTGCTTAAGGTTTTTTTTATAGGAAGTGGTAGGCTGAACCAAAATTTTGCCAATGCATTTTTGCATACCGATATTGAAATGGTGGGCGTGTATTCTAAAACACAGGAAAACACTATGGCATTTTCTCAAAAGTTTAAAACCGCTCACTACCCAGATTTGAAAAGCATTCCAAACGATTGCGACGTTTACTTTTTAGGAGTTAACGATTCAGAAATATGTGCCGTTTCACAAGAATTAGACGTCAATGGAATTGTAATTCATTGTTCTGGTTTCTTATCAATAGACCTCTTAAATAAGCATAAAAATAGGGGAGTGTTTTGGCCCATTCAAACCCTAAGTAAAGACCATTATTCAAACTTTTCTGATGTGCCAATATGCGTAGAAGCTTCAGATGAAATGAGCTTAAGAATATTAGAATCACTTGCAGATAAAATCACCAAAGTGCCAATTTTTATTAGCGAAGAAAAACGAAAAAAACTTCATATTGCTGCCGTTTTTGCAAACAATTTTACCAATCATCTTTTCGTTCTATCAAAAGACTTTCTTCATAAAAATAACCTAGATTTTAACCTATTAATGCCGCTCATTCAAGAAACAGTAAAAAAACTCTCTAGCATTGATCCTCATCTAGCACAAACAGGTCCTGCTTCTCGAAAGGATCTTAATACCATGTACCAACATAAGCTAATATTGGAAAATGAGGAAGAGCTGTTAACTATATACCAAACAATAAGCAGAAGCATTTCAGAACACTATAAGCAATGAAAATTTCAATGAAAAAACAGCTTTTCGTCATTCTATTTTTGCTTTCAATCTCCCCAGTGTTTGCAGTTAGAATTCTGCTTCCAATGGATGAAGAACAAAAGAATCATTTAAAATCGTACGGACTTTCTTACTGGGTTTTAAAGAAGGACCTAGAAGTAAATTGGCTCCTTAACTACAGAGGCGGTAGCTTTATGATAAATTACAATGAGCAAATTGAAAAAGAATGTAAGATAAGAGGCATTAGCTATGAAATCATAAGCGAGGGACAGGTAAGCGAGATTTTAATGGAAATTGCCAGGCCTGAAGTGAACATGGAAATGGTACGTCTTCTTAAGGCACCCAAAATTGCCGTCTATTCACCTAAAACAAAACAGCCGTGGGACGATGCAGTAACACTTGTGCTTACATACGCCGAAATTCCCTATGAAATTGTATATGATGACGAAGTTTTAGATGGCAAATTAAGCCTATACGACTGGCTTCATGTGCATCACGAAGATTTTACAGGCCAATTTGGCAAGTTTTATTCTTCCTTTGGTCAGTCTGCCTGGTACCAAGCAGAGGTGAAAGAAAATGAGGCAATGGCCTCAAAACATGGATTCTCAAAGGTTTCAGAACTTAAATTAGCAGTTGCAAAAAAAATCAGAGATTATGTGATTGGTGGAGGCTTTATGTTTGCCATGTGTAGCGCCACAGACACCTACGAAATTGCACTTGCTGCAGACGGACTAGATATCTGTGAGCAGGTATTTGACGGAGATCCTGCAGATTGGCAGGCAGATAAAAAACTAGATTTTAGCAAAAGCTTTGCCTTTAAAGATTATCGCTTATACTATGATCCCTTTGTCTATGAACATAGCTATATTGATGCAATGCAAGGAACAAGGCCAGTAACCGAAGAAAATGATGTTTTCTCCTTATTTGAGTTTAGTGCTAAATGGGATATGGTGCCTACCATGCTAAATCAGAACCATACAAACACTGTAAAAGGTTTTTGGGGACAAACTACGGCATTTAGAAAACCATACATCAAAAGTGATGTAATTACCCTTGGCGACAATAAATCACTCAACGAAGCGAGGTATATTCATGGAACTTTTGGAAAGGGAACCTGGACGTTTTATGGCGGACATGATCCTGAGGATTATCAACACCAAGTGGGGGAGCCGCCTACAGATTTAAACCTTCACCCCAATTCGCCAGGTTATAGGCTCATCTTAAATAATGTTTTATTTCCTTCGGCACAAAAGAAAAAACAGAAAACATAATCCGCCGAATAATAACTTCAACACGCCATATAATCAATAGCGATTTTTCATAAAGGTGCGTTTCCTACATTTGTATCAGCAAATCGGCTAAACAAATATAGAAATAACAATTTTAAAATACTTTTACATCACCTTATGAAAACAACTACCAACACCCAAGCCAGCGGAATCCTATTCACCCTTTCTTTCATAGGACTCTTTTTCGTAACACTTATCGTGGTTTTAGCCGCAGATATTGAAATAGGCTCCTTTTTTGAAGACCAAGTAAATGGTGCTATTAACACAGAAGTCCAATCACGTGTAAGTACAGCAGCTACTTCTGCGAAAAGCACCGGTAACATAAGCAACTCGCTTTTTTATGAGTTAGGAAGCTTCGAATAAAATCGTTTATTGTTTGAATTGAGTCTAATGAACTCAAATAAAAAGGTGCCTTGGCACCTTTTTTCGTTTCTAGAACGACCTAAATCCAATTAGGCTTCTGCATTCCTCTAAAGTTGCATTAGCACTTTCCGAAGCCTTCTCTTTGCCAAGTTTAACCACCTTACGCAACAAATCATTGTTGCCCTGGATATCCGATATTTTTTCGCGAATTGGAGCCAAGAAATTGACCATGTCCTCACCCAAATCTTTTTTAAAGTCACCATAACGGATAGCACAATTTGCATAAAGCTGCTGATAATGTCCTAATTTTTCCTCAGTAGAAACAACCTTCATTAAATCAAATAGATTTTGAATAGGAGTTGGAGGTACACTATTTGGTTCGGTTGGACCCGCATCAGAAAGAGCCCTGCTCATTTTTTTTCTTATTACCTCAGGAGTATCAATTAAATTAATAACGTTTCCATCCCCATCACTCTTGCTCATTTTGCCACCACCTTGCAAACCCGGAATCTTAACCAATTCCTTTCCATAATTAAATGCATACGGTTCAGGAAAAACCTCTTTGTTATAGATTCTATTAAATCTATTTCCAAAAGTTCTTGCCATTTCCAAATGCTGCTCCTGATCCTTACCAACCGGCACTTTTGTAGCCTTATGTATAATAATATCGGCCGCCATTAAAACAGGATATGTAAGCAAACCCGCATT
>JBILVK010000043.1:0-23345 GCA_044370475.1 Bacteroidia bacterium | reverse complement strand
CCTACGCACACCACAATTACCCGGGTTACGAAATTTTTCAAATACCCAAAACACCCGGGAAATAAACACCCGTAAGGACAAGTCGCGACTTGTCCGCGCCACACCGCAAATTACGCGGGATACCTATACAAACATGGCACGGCGTCTGTCGCGGGATTACCATTGCCCAGATTATTGCAATAATACAATTGATAATAATCATGATATTGGTCAGTATTTTCCCCGAAAAATAGTTGTTAAATTTGTGTTGATGATCTAATGCAAATTAGGTCTAATGGATTGTTTTTTTGTTTGATGTAAATTTACTCACAATGAAAATTTCATCTTCCTTGCACAACATTGTTGGGCACTCACTCATCACGCTTTGTTTACTATTGTTATTTGGGTGGAATGCAACGGCTCAAATAGACCAACTTTTACAAGATTTTAATAAGAAGCAGATTGCTAATTATAAAACTGCCTATGAAGAGTTTGGGGGCCAAGTTTATTCGCCTACTGCACTTGTGCCCGACATGACAAAGGAGAATGCCATGAAAATCATTTTTGTTGAGTTAGATAAGAATATTTATCCGGTTGCGAATAAACCTGGGAAATGGGAGCCTTCCTATTACAACGATAGTACTAATTTTATAAGTAAAAGAATCAAAGAACCCATTGTGGTGAAGGAGAATTTTTTTCAATTTGGTACCAGCTCTTCAGATACCATTACCATTAAATATGCAGATATTTTATTTGACCAAATCATTTTAAAAAAGGTGTTTGTTGGCAATGTCACTTGCCTATTCGAAATTGGCCAGCATAACTTTAGGTCGTGTCATAATGATTTTGCAGATGCATTATATTTTATGCGTTATACTTATTCTATAAAGTATTACGGACAAGAGATTGAGAATTTTAAACCTGTTGCTGAGGCTTATTTGGCATTAACCGAAAAACCTGGAATAAGTGAGGAGCAGCGCAAATACTTAAAGCAAGCCATGGTAATGAATGAAGAACAGCAATATCAAAAAGCTGTTCTTTTGTTCAACAAGGCTATGGAGATAAACCCTGTGGCTTATCCTGCGGGGTATTATAATTTGGCCCTTGTGGCAAGCTTGGCTCAAAACTATCCTTATGCCATTTTTTGCATGAAAAAGTACATGATGTTGATGCCAAATGCAGAAGATGTGCGTGATGCTCAAGATAAAATTTATGAATGGGAAGTGCATATCAAATAAACTCAATTAAACCTTATGTTATGAAAGTTTTAACCCTTGTAAACCAAAAATATTTGATGCTTTTATTTGGCTTATTTTTTATGGTAAGCGAAAGAAGTATAGCTCAAATACAAGCACCTAGAGAAGAAGATGCTATTACAGTTAGCTGTGGTGTGAAGAATGATTATGGAAAGTATATAAGGTTGAAATGTGACGAGTCTATTGTTATTAGTAAGGAGGGTAAAAAATATAATTGTACCTGCATTTGTGGGAAGGGCGGAGGAGTTAAAATAACGCCAGTTGGTTCAGACAGAAACCAACCGCTTAACTTAACTAACCCAGCACCGAATGCAACCCTTGATTTTCTAAATTCTGGCCTTGATTTAATTAACGCTCTAGACAAGCCACAAGCGGCTCCAGTGAAAGATAAGGAGCCAACAGAGGATGATAAAAGGGAACAGGAACTATTGGATAAAAAGCATAAAAATGTAATGAGTCAGTTAAAGCCAATAGATGCCAAACCAAATGCGTTAGAACAGAAAAATAGGTGCATGAAAGCACAGAGGGAAGTGTATAGGTTACTTACTTTAAAGATAAAATTTGAGAATCAATTGTTTGAATTGGGTAAGTGGAACAATGATTTGGATACTTTAAGCAAGGGTTTTAAAGATGATGCAAACAAGTATGTAGAGGGTTGGGATGATGACCTTATGAATATACTGCCCATCGACAAGATTAAAGGTTTGGCGCGCACTGCAGCCGATGCGGAAAAAATTGAAAAGGCTTTCAATGTTGCTAAAATGGGTAAATCAAGTGCTGAGCAAATGTTAAAGACAAATGAACCTGGCAACGACCAATTGTTTAATAACATGCAAACAGCTAATGAAGGATATACTTATTTTGGAAGCATGTTAGAAAATGTAGCTCCGTTTGCCACAGGTAAATCAAAAGATTTTTATGAGAAAGCTGGTAAGTGTTTGCAATTAAATGGTGCTAGTTTTGGCTTGGCTAATGATGCTTCTTATGAAAATATTGGTAACCAAACTGTTGATGCTTTTGGTTTGTTTTTTCCTATTGTTTCTATAACTGCGGGTGGTACAAGGGTTAGTTTAAAAGCCGCGTATAAAATTTATAGCGAGTATCAAATACATCAATTGGGTACCGTTAAATCTGAAAATCAAAAGGCTCAGGATTACCTTAAATTCAAGATTGAGCAACTAGACCGCGACATAGCCAAGAATCAAGAAATAGTAGATAACTACACCAAAACCAACCCAGGAGGTTGTCCGGTAGAAACGTATAAATAAAGTTGTAAGGCAAAGTATTTATTTCGTAAAAATGGTTTGGTTCGAACCGAAATCTCTTGCGAGTTATGTGTTTAAATAAGGGGATGCGGCTAAGTGTTTATTTCGTAAAAATGGTTTGGTTCGAACCGAAATCTCTTGCGAGTTATGTCTTTAAATAAGGGGATGCGGCAAAGTATTTATTTCGTAAAAATGGTTTGGTTCGAACCGAAATCTCTTGCGAGTTATGTGTTTAAATAAGGGGATTCAGTAAACTATTTATTTCGTAAAAATGGTTTGGTTCGAACCGAAATTCTTTGCGAGTTATGTGCTTTGGGATGTGTTTTGAAATGAGCCTGACTTCACATAAATTGCTGTATGAGAAAATTAATTTACTTCATGCATGCCTCTTTGGATGGCTTTGCGGCTGGACCCAATGGGGAGATGAATTGGATAACAATTAACGAGGAGATGTTTGATTTTGTAGGCACCTTAACAGATAAGGCAGATGCTGGGCTATACGGGAGGGTTACCTTTGAAATGATGGAAGGATATTGGCCAACTGCAGCAAATCAGCCCAACGCAAGCAAGCACGATAGAGAGCATGCAGCTTGGTATGAGAATGCTTATAAAATTGTTTTATCTCGGACCATTGACGGTGAAGGTTTGTTAAAAACAAAAGTAATTTCAGAAAACTTGGTGGAAAATATCAATGCTGTAAAAAATTTAGAGGGTAAGGACATACTTATTTTTGGCAGTCCGCGCGCCTCTTATTCTTTGCTTGCCGAAGGCTTGGTTGATGAGTTTTGGTTGTTTGTGAATCCAATCATTTTAGGTGTAGGCATGCCTGTTTTTAAAGATGTGCCAAGCAGTATTCAACTCAAGCTAATAGAGACTAAAACTTTTGCTTGCGGGGTTATTGCCACGCATTATGGCAAAAAAAGTGATTGATGCACAGGGGTAATTTTTTACCACTAATGACTGAAGATATGGGTAGTTACATAAGTGTTGCCAGGTATTCCACCTACTTTTGACCCATCTTCTGTATGGCTATATTTCATGGTAGTTGCATCTAATTGCAACATATCATAGGTATAAGTACTGGTTTGATTGGGATACAAAACAGATAGGGTAAATTTTGTTTGATCGCTATTAAGCGACCATACCAAAGGAAGTATTTGAGGGTCGGTTTGACTCATTTTTGTTGGTCCTTCATCTAGAAGGCCAGAACCATTAGTTGAAAATAATCGGGTATTATCTTTATTCCAACTCGAAATATCTGGCATTAGGTCGGTTACCATTTGTCCACCCCAATTTACACTAGGATTTATGGATAAGCCTGTTAACTTCTATTTACCTGTAGTTAATGCATCAATTTTTAGTTGCGGGTTAAAGGTATTTGCGGGATCTGAACTTGTATCTTCTTTTTTGCTGCACGATGAACTTCCAATTGCTATCGAAAGCAGTAAAATTAACATATTTCTTTTCATAGGTTTTGCTATTAACGACAAACAATAGTAATACAAATGTTTGGGAAAAGTAAATTGATTATGAGGTTAATCTAAGGTGTTTTTTTTAATAAGAACCTTGCCTTATCATCTTGTCAGATTTAAATAAATGTTCGTCAAAACAAATAATTATTGCCAAGGTTTTTGGGTGTTTAATTTTAAAGGAAATATTAATAAATTCCCTTATTTTATTGGGGTTTTGGTCAAGAAATTGTCATTAAATTGTGTGCTTAAAACATGTTTAAACTTTTGGAGTTTGACACTATGTAAACAAAAACAACATCACATAAAATGAAAAGAAACATGTTCAAAGTTGCCTTATTAGGCTTAAGCTTCAGCACATTATTATTCACTTCTTGCGACAAGAAAGAAGACGACAAAACAGAAACCCCTACTCCAGCATTAAAGAGCGTTTATGAGGTGGCTAAGGCAGATACTTCATTTAGTATTTTGGTTGCTGCCTTAGACAAAACAGGATTAAAAGCCACCTTATCTGGTGCAGGAACATTTACTGTATTTGCCCCAAACAACAATGCCTTTAGAGAGGAAGAAATTACCTTAGAGGTTATTAATGCATTGAGCGACCCTGCGGATATTCAGTTATTCAAAGAGGTGTTGTTATACCATGTTTTGGGTTCAAAAGTGAAATCAACCGAGGTAACGAATGGCTATGTTCCAACCTTATTTACGGTAGGTGGAAATGGTGTTTCATTAAGAACAGCAACTAACCCAGTAATTTTAAACAATGAAACGAAAGTAATCTCAGCAGATATAGCTGCTAGCAATGGAATTATCCATGTAATTGACCTAGTATTATATCCTCAAACGGTGGTTGACATTGCAGTAAATAATCCAGCCTTTTCAACTTTGGTTGAAGCTTTAACCAAAGCAGAATTGGTATCTGTATTGGAAGGTAGAGAAACTTCAACAGTATTTGCCCCAACAAATACAGCATTTAATGACATTAAATTTAGTTTAGGTGATTTTACCAAAGAGCAATTATTGCCAATCTTAACTTCGCATGTATTAGCGGATAATGTAAGGTCGTCGCAAATTAAAAATGGCGACAAGGTAACTACCCTAAACCCTGCTACCCAATTAACCTTTAATACCACAATGGGTGTTAAATTTAATGGCGGTAAAGTAAATGATGTCAGTGTAACTACAGCAGACATTCAGGCTGTAAATGGCGTTATTCATGTAATAGACAAGGTAGTTTTACCTAACTAATTTTATAATTATTAATATTTAAAAGACCATTCTTAGTTGAGTGGTCTTTTTTTTGTGCATGCTTGAGTTAAAAGGTATGGCAGCTAGCATTCAATAACAGGTGAATGAGGTATTTGGCAGGTGGGAGGTAAGAATTAAGAGGTAAGAATTAAGAGTTTTAAACTATGAAGTATGAACTATGAACTATGAAGTATGAGTTAAGAATTCTTCACTCTTCACTCACTCTTTCGCCATTCATAATTCATAATTCATCACTCAAAAATTCATCATTAAACACTACTTCGCTAAGGTAATTTTGTGGCTGCTTTTGGTATTGTCTTGTGTGTAAATATCTAAGTAATATACGCCAGCAGGAAGGTCTGATAAATTGAGTTCAACTTGGGTGTTGCCCAAAGTTAGAGAACCATTTGTGCCATTTCCAGCATTTCCATTGCCGTAACTAACTATGCCATTTCCTACAACGCCATTGCCTCCAGCACTCGCATAGTTATTGACATAGACTTTTGAGCCTTGGAGGTTGTATACTTCTAATCGCAAAATACTCTTTCCAGCTTGTTTTGAGCTTATGGTAAATATGCCGCTGCTTGGATTTGGGTAAATTGAAAAATTGGCATTGTTGTAGCTTTCCTTGAGTCCGCTGCTTGTGCCAATTACGTTGATTGAGTTGCTGTATAGGTTGCCATAAGGTCCACTCAACAAATTGCATTGCGGCGATTGAACCATTTCTATCACATATCTGGAGTTGCCTGAGGCTGGCATGAGGCTATCGGTGAATTGGGTGCTAGTGGCTATCATGTTTGCTATCTGAGTATAGGATGAGCCATTGCTGCGCCAAACCAAAATGTTTTGTATGCCACTTGCTCCAAGTGGAAGTGTCCAGTTCAATTCGTTTTTGCCATTTACGCGGTTGCCACTTAAAAAGACATTGCTGTGTGTGCCCACCACATTTGATTCAATGTTGCAACTGTCTACGGCTTTTATTTGGTAGAAATAGCGTTTGCCTATGCGCGAAAAATCTGTGTCAACAAAGATTGGTTCAGACAGAATAGAAACATTGCCAATGGCTGTAAAGCCGCTGCTGGCGCTAGTTGATCCATATACTTTATAGCTGGCTATTCCTTGGTTTGCGCTTTTATTCCAAATTATTAGGTGGGCACCATTGGTGGTATCTGTGCTCACTTTGCAGATGTTTTCGCCTTGGTAAACTTGTCTATAGCCTATCTGAACCGAGTCTTTGATGAGGCAATTAGATGAGTCTTTTAAGCTCAATAACAATTTGCCCGAACCCAAATTAATAGCCAAAGCTGTGGTTTGAATTGGGCTGCTATTCCAAGTATAACTATAAGGTGGAGTGCCACCACTAGAGGTACATAAAGCCCATGCATTTTTAGCTCCCAAGCAAGATTCATTTATACTGCTAATAGAAGAAACTAAGGCTGTGCTTGGCTGATTAATTATTACCATTTGTTCTGCTTGGCAGTTGTTAAAATCTAATACCCTTGGGTAATAGGTTGCTGCATTCAAGTTTAAAAAGCTTGGATTTGTTTTTATATTACCAAACACCAAATAGTAGCGGTAGGGTGGTGTGCCGCCAGTGGCAGCTATTACAATACTGCCATCATTGCCACCTTTACAGCTTACATTTTTTAGGGTATGCGTTGAAATTATTTCGGCTGGTTTACCTACTGTAAAACTATCTCCTTTTATGCAATTGTTGAAATCCTTCACCTTGTATTGGTATACGCCCGGTGTAGCAAGTTGATTATTGGTTGTAGCACCATAAGATACTCCGTTGTTCACACTGTATTGGTAAGGCTCGCTACCTCCAGTTGCCCACAAGGTATACTTGCCAAGGGTATAAGAACACGTTGCACTCTCTGTTGAATACCTTGGCACCAGCAGCGCTAACGGTTCGTTAATAGAAGTTAAAACTGTGTCGAAACAAGCGTTCGAATCCATTACAATCAGGGTAACAGGGCCACCTTTTAAGCCAGCTACCACATTGCTGCTTTGGAAATTTTTGCCCAATTGTTTGTATAAAAATGGAGCTGTACCATATTGAATTCCCAAGGTAACAGTAGCATTGGAATCAAATTTACAAACCAAAGATGTTTTGCTCACAACACTTAAATTCACATCGATTGGGTTATACAATGTAAAGCTTACAGAATCTATTGCGCCAACAGAATCTTTGACATATGCTTTATGTGTGCCAGCCACCATGTTTGTAAAAACATTTCCACTTACATAGTTTCCGTTGTTTAAGCGATATTGTATTGGGCCTCGACCATTACTAGCAATGATTGTAGCGCTACCCGTTGGCACTCCAGTTTGGCATTTTGGGTTTACTAGTATTACGTTAGCAATGCTAATTTGATTAGGGTCTTTAATGACAAATATGGCCAAAGACCTTGTGGTTGTTGCTGGCATGGGACAGGCCCTATCGTTTGCCCTTAAGGTGAAAACGTAAGGAAGGCTGCGCAAATTTGCAAGGGAGGGCGTCCAACAGAATCTTATGGAATCTTGTCGCGGACCATTTACGTTTCTGGTGGCTAGGTTGAACAAACGCGTTACGCTAGCGCCAGGCATGCTCGTGGGTGCGGACCATTTAAAATCAGTAGTATCGGTCTGAACCGAATCCGACGCGACAAATGTGCGGCAAAATTTTTGTCCAATAACTAAAAATGCTGTGTCTTGTGTATAGCCAATTGCACCTTGGAAAGTACCTAAAGTATCATATTTTAAAAACCTAACAGGCGAATTTGCACTACAATTTAGCGAATATATTTGATAGTCTTTTCGCACAACCCCAGCCAAGGTTATTACATTGTTTACCTTAGTCCACTGCTTGGTTTCAATCACCAAATTACTTACAAAACTTCCAATAGGTCTAAACATTAAATCGCCAGTTGTAGGAGATAGATGGATGCCGCCAGGCAAGGCCATTTGCGAGGGTGCACCTAGGTATGCAAAGGGAACATTTTGATTGTAGGGCGTTGCATAGGGCACTGGCGAATTGGCACCTTGTAAAGAAGTTGCCAAGTGATAAGATAATGAATCTCCATTGGGGTCTTCACTGCTTAAGTTAATGCTTTGGTCAACGCCCGCACACATAACTATAACTGGATTTTCGCTTAAAGCAGGAGAGCTGTTACAAGGGAAGATACATCTGTTGATATAGAACTCAGAGAAAAAGCTAACATTGCCAGGGGAAGTAATGGATGAGACGGCATTGTTTCTACAACAGGTATTAAAAGAGAGCCTTACATTGCATAAGGCTAAAGGTAGGCTACTTAAATCAACTGTACCACTAAAAGTGTAAACCTCAGTAGCGGGTGTAAATGAGCCTGCTGTGCGTGTTCCACAATTGGTGCAAACAGAAGCAGCACTTGAACATAAATTATAAGGATCTGAAACTGGAACTGTAGGGACAATAAAAAGTGTGGTGCTCCCATAACTCACTCCTTCAAAGGTTCCTGTTCCACCTATATTTAGTTGAATCTGACAATTGAGATTTGAACTGGGACAGTTAAAGCACAGGGGTATACCAAAACAATCGCGGTGGAATTTGGCAGATACTTCGAAAACGCCGGGGGTGCTGGTGCATTTATAAGAGAAATCAGTCCCAATTATATGGGTTGCCATGCTTTGGTTCGAACCAAAAAAAATAAATAGGAGCGATAGGGCAATTGCAAATTTGAAAGACCTTATTTTCATGGCAGGTAGAATTAAACTTGCAATATGCGAATTTATTGTGAATTATGAGTTAAGAATTCTTCACTCTTCACTCTTCATTCTTACCTCTTACCTCAAAAAAGTTTCACGCCACTGGCCCACTGCAATTGGTATTTGGCTTTGGCATATTTGGCTGTGAGCTCTACCAATTTTGCTTTGGCTTCTATGTAATTACGCTCGCGCTGGTTTACTAAAAACAAGGAGCTCTCGCCAGATTCGAAACGTGTTCCTTCTGCGGTTAATAACAGGGCTGCATAGCTTACCAAATTTTGTTGAATGGCAATTAATTCTGATAGGGTATTGAGTTCGTTATAGGAAGTCTGAATGGTGTTGACTACCTCTCGTTTGCCTTGTTGCAACTGGAGTTTTCCTTGCTCTATTTTATAATTAGTGAGGGCCAATTTCCCTCTTTCTTTGCGCAAAAATATGCTGCTATAAAAGCTTGCTCCAAACTTGTAATTCTGCATCAATATGCCTTCTACATTGTCTTTAGCGCCTGCAGTATACGTTTGAAAAGGATAGTATTCTAAATTTAATTGTGGCTTTAAATTCTCAATAGCCAATTTTTTTTCTAGTTCGGTTTGATCCAATTTTACTTGCAATTTTTGAATGTCGGGATGCCTATCTTCTGCATACTTACTCAAATTGTTGATGGAGTCTAAACTGATGGTTTGTTGCTCAGAGCCCAACACGCTGGGAACCACAGTAGGCGCCAATTGCAAGGCATTGCCCTTATCATCCCACAGGTAATTGCTTAATTGAATGGCCGAATTTCTTTGTTCAATATTTGCCTCTACCAACATAGATTCTCTGCGCCTAAATTCTACCCAAGCTTCCACACTATCAATAGGCTTTTCTTCGCCCGCAGCAATTCTTTGCTTAATATAATTTAACCTCCTTGAAGCAAGATTAAGGTTCTCTTGCATTAACACATATTTTTGAAATGCCTGTTGCCAGTCCCAATAATCCTTGGCACTTACAAGCAATAATTTATTAATAGCACTTATTTGTTCTGCCTCATTTAAGGTTTGCAATAACTGTGCTTGCCTTAAAGCATTTCTGCGTGGGTCTGTTATTAAGTTTCTTAGGACAGGTACACTTAACCCAGCATAAAATATTTGGTACTGCACTTGCTCAGTGCCCTTTGTGATGGGGTCGTATTTAGATTTTTCGTCGCTTACCTGCAAACCATCACTTTGGTCTAAACCCGCCTTAACATCTACGCCAATAAAGGTTGGAATCTTAACTTGGGGTTCAAAGTAAGTATAGGAATTTTCGCCCTTGGTTTGCTTGCCAAAATAGTTGGCAGATATGCTTGGATCAAATGCGCCCCTTGCCGTTCTTATTTCTTGTTGCGCCATTTGTGGCAGCAGGTTAGCGGCTTTTGCCAGTGGATGGTAGCGTAGCACCTGCTCATAAAAAACACTGAAATTTAGTGTGGTGGTATCCTGTGCTTTTACCACAACTTGCGAAAGCAATACTAAAATGAATAAGGCTATTTTATTCCTCATTTACCCTCCTTACTTTCTGAGTCTTTTAAACCTACCTCAAGTTCATTGATATAATCTGGTGGGAAACCATTAAACTGTCGCCACAACTCATAGCCAATGGTCACATTTTTAAGCATTGCCCAACCATATACACCGCTGCCAGCCCTTACCAGCTCTGGCCAAGGCTCATCATTTGGATCAGGCAAAACCAATACCCTAAACTGTCCGTTAGCACTATTTACCTTATCAATTACCTGCACAATTCCCCCAAATGTACCTACGCCTGCATTGGGCCAACCGCTAAATACCAAGGCAGGCCAGCCATCAAATTGCACGCGAACTTTAATGCCTTTGTGCATAAGGGGCAAGTCCATGGCACGTACATATAACTCAACCGCCATGCGCGCATTGGAAGGCACAATGGAGATGAGCGCCTCGCCTTCTTTGATGTTTTCTCCTATACCCGATTTGTAGGCCTTTACAATAAAACCTTCTTGCGGCGCCCTAATTACATAGAAGCCCGAGCGCAATTCTAAGTTACTTAATTCAATTTGCATTTTGCTAATCTCGGCCCTGCTTTCTAACAATTCGCCTGTAGTTTCATTTACCACAGATTCTGCTTTAGATATCTTGTCTATATAGTCTGCTTCAACAGAATTTAGTTCTATTTCGGCATTTATTAATTCGTTCTGAACCGAGTTGTATTTATTCTCTGCCTCTACCATTTTAGCAGTAGCCTCTTGGGTTTTGTTGTTCCTGTTTTGCAACTCTGTTAAGCTTGCCAAGCCCTTGTTAAATAAGCCCTCTAGACGCGTGTATTGGTCTTGAGCAAGTTTGAGGTTTATTTGCGCTGCTTCATAGCCAGCTTTCTCTGCAGCCACTTTAAAACGCACCTGTTTAATCTTGTTTTTGCTTTGTTCTAGTTTAAACTTGAGGCTATTTTTTAGGGCATTGATTTGCTTTTCTAAATTGGCAATTTTTTGTTGCTTCGCAATAACAGCATCTTCTTTGTTGGTAATCTGATTGGAGGTACGCGATAATAACTTAGGGTCGAAGAACTTTTCTTTTACCTCCGTAATCACGCAAATGGTATCTCCTTTTTTCACAAACTGACCTTCTTGCACATACCATTTATCTATTCGTCCGGCTAAAATAGAGGGGATTGTTTGTGGCCTATCGGCCATGCTAAACGGAGTAAGTTTTCCTTTGCCTTGTACGTTCTGTTGCCAAGGCAAAAAGAGAATGATGATAAAGATAACTAAGAAGCCCAATAGGTAATTTCTTACCAAGCGGAATCGTTTAGGAGTATTTACCAAATTTATGGTATGTAGGCCTGTTTCAGAAAAGGTGTCTTTGTGTATTCTCATAGCCTTAGTCCTCCTTATTTGTTTTAGGTAAGGCATTTCTCAACTTAAGTTCCTCGTAGGTGCCTGCATCTTCAATGCCACCATCTTTCATCACATAAATTTTATCGCTACGTTTCATGACTTCTGTTTCTGAACTAACAATACATAAGGCATAATTACCCTTAAAAAGGGTTTCAATTAAGGCATCTTTTTCTTTGGATTGCACATTGTACAAGAACTCATCCATGATTAACAATTTGGGTGGTTTTACCAAGGAACGTGCGAGTAGAATTTTCTTAATAACATTAGAAGGGAAATTGCTGCCAGATGGCAATACGGTTGTTTGTAATCCGTCTTCTAAACCAGATATGAATTGGTTCAGACCAACAAGCTCACATACATTAAGGATATCTTTTAATAGGATGCCATTTCTGCCTAAACTGATGTTTTCTTCTATGGTTCCTTCAAAGACATCTGATAAGCTTAGGTTATCGCCAATAATATCTCGGTAGCTGTTAAGGTTCATTTCTCTAATGGAAATTCCATTGAGGCAAATAACGCCTTCGTAGTTTTGATAGAGGCCGGCAATGGTTTTTAGTAAGGTGGTTTTACCAGAATCGTTAAAACCTGTGATGCATATTTTTTGAGTGCCTTCTATGTGCATATTGATGCGCTGAAAGCTTGGATTTTTGGCAGATTTAAACTTATAAGATACATTGGCTAAGCTTAGGACAAACTTATGCTCAATATCTAGGTCTGCGGCTTCTCTGCCTGCATTCTTTTCTGTGTCTAAATCGGTTACATGGCCAATTTTATCGAGGGCTGTGAGTACATCGTAAATTACGGAAACGGTGTTGATTAATTTTTCTACAGAAGAGATCACCAATAGAATAATAATCTCTGATGCCACAAATTGTCCGAGGTTAATTTGGCGACTAAAAACCAAGGCACCACCTAGTGAGAGGAGTCCGGCGGTGATAAGGGTTTTAAAGGCGATGATGGCTTTAAACTGTTTGACTAAGATAGAAAAATGTTTCTTTCTATAAATGATGTATTTGTTGAGGAGCCTATCTGTTTTGTGCATAGGCAAATTGGCATTACCAGCCAATTTAAAAGACTGCACGGTTCTGCCAAGTTCTTCTAACCAATACACCACTTTGTATTTGTACTTTGATTCGTATATGCTGGTTTCTAAGCCTTTTTTGCTGGTGAAATAGAAGATAAAAAAGATAATGATGAGGAGCAGTAGCCCAAACAAAATAAAGTAAGGATGGTAGAAAGAAAGGAGGAGAAGACCAAAGATAATTTGAACAATGGCGGAGGTGAAATCGATGAGAATTTTAGGTAATGATTTTTGCACGTTGAGCACATCAAAAAAGCGGTTAACCAATTCTGGCATGTAAACGTGTCGGAGCTTCTCTAATTTGAGTCGGGGAATACGGTAGGCAAAATCGAAGGCCGTTCTGGTGAAAACGCGCTGTTGTAGCACCTCTACCATGGCCAATTGTTGCACCTGAAGCCAACCCGCGCCAAAGGTGGCAATCACCACCAGTACCATTAAAATAAACACACTTTCTATCATAAGTCCGCCACTCATTAAACCAATAATGGCTTGTATACCCAAGGGTAAGCTTAGGTTAATGAGGGCAATCATGATGGCAAAAAAGTAAATATTATAGATGTCTCGTTTTTCTGATTTTATCAGGTAGGAGAGTCGCTTAAGTGGGGTAAGGATTTCTTTGGCAGTTTTATCTTTAGGGTCTTCTGTAACTTTAAATCCAACAATCAGGAGGATATCGTTGTTTTCTCCTGGGGTGAGGTGTAAGTATTTTTCTTCGCTAAATCCATGGTTTTTACGCATCATTTCCAAGGTTTTAATGGAGTTGATGAGTTGGGTATCGTTTTCGAATTTATTTTCTTCTTGAGATTCTTCTAATGCGCAATATCCTTTTCCTTCTTTGTGTTTAATAAGAATGGGCGAAAGTTCTTTGCCTTTGTTTTTAAATACAATAATGGGGAAGCTAAGGTCTTTAAGGAGGTCTTTAAAATCTGTTTGCGAAAGGATGCGCATGTCGAAATTATACTGCACAAAATCGCTAAGGTCTTCTAATTGCTTAAAGAAAGAATCAAATTGATCATCGTATTCATCTGCATACCTAAATTTCTGATCGTGGAGGTCAAAATGGTCGAGTTCGTGCCCCGATGCTTTTGCATAGTTTTCAAGTAAATCGATGATTTGTTTTCTTTGCATACGTAGCTAAAACAGAATTGATGTTAATTTGTTTTGAATGGCTTTAATTTCCTAGGCTTTTGCTGCAAAAATAGCTCCAAAATACTTGTGTTACACAGTAATTTAGAAATTTCTACCGAAATAGGAGAATTGTTTGGGTGCAGGTGAGTACCTCTGGAAACAAAATCTGTTAAGTTCGCAGCTACCTTGAATCTCCAGCCTAAATTGTAATTGGTAATTGAAGTAAAATATATTGGTTACAATAAAATTATTATAGTATAAAAATATTGGTTACAATAAAATTTAGGCTTAAATCCCTAGAAATAGGGAAGCAAATTGCTAGGAAAAACGAAGTGGGTATGTAGGACTAATTTTGATAGGTGAAACTTAAGGCGGATTTAAAACGAAGTAGGCAAGGTTTAATAGACCTTAAAACTTTGGGCATTTGCTTCTTTTGCTTTTGGAGAAAGCCGATTTATTCATGCTAAATGGTAGGAAACCAATTCCAACGGTATGGTTCCAATAGAGGTCGTTTTTTGGCGCGTTGTTTTGGTTCAGACCGTCTATTAAATCATTATTTGTTAGGCCAATATTGCTTTGGAAATTTAGCACAATTCCTTCTGTTAATTGCCAATTGAGTCCTAATCCAACAGGTATGCTTAGGTCTAATTTATAGGGTGATGAACCTAGGGTTCTAAAGGCAAAACCGGCGCAGAGGTATGGACTTAATTGTTGACTTTGCAGGAAAGGAATTTTGTAGCGAAGGGTGGCATCGTAGTAGTTAAGTTTTTTAAAGAAAAACCGACTTTTATCTATGGTATAATAGCCCCATTCGCCATGTAAATAGGAGAAGGAAAGGTCCCAATTTTGATTGAGGTATCTGGTAATTGAAAGTCCTGAAATGCCGGGTTGATTTTCTTGGATGAGTACCTTATCTAGGTCGTAAAAGCTTGTGGGTTGTAAATTAAACTGCAAAAATCCATTGCCCATATCGCCTTTGTATTCGCTAATTCCACCATGCAGGGTAATTGCCCACGGACTTAACGCACTCTGACCATAAACAAAAGGGGGTATACTTGTTAATAGGCTGCAGAACAGAATCATTTGCAGCTTTTTCATAACTATATCATTTGCACAAGTAACGAACTAGGGCTGAGAATCTTGTGTTAACCCAATTTATTTAATGGAATAAGTTCATAAACCTGCTGAATTTGCGGTGATGAAACTTGCTTCATTTAAGTATGAGGATTACTGTTCTAGTTTCTTGTACCCTACAAGTTTAGGTGAAATAATAGGGATTTATTATGACCTGTGTCATACTTTACAAGATAAATATATTTGAATGCTAGTTTTAAAAGGGCGAAATTTGCGGTGTTTGAAAATTTGCGCTCTTAATTTTTGGCGCAAGATTCAAACAAACTTGTAACATGGAGATAATTATAATATTTATTTTAACCCTTTTAAATGGTTTTTTTGCCTTATCCGAAATAGCCTTGGTCTCTGTTAAAAAAGGCAGGATGGAGCACTTGGCTGCACAGGGGAATCATAGGGCAAAGGTGGTGCTAAAATTGTTAGACAATCCAGAGAATTTTCTTTCTTCGGTGCAAGTGGGTATCACCTTAATTGGCATTGTTTCTGGTGCTTATGGCGGGGCCATGCTTACAGATGATTTGGAGCGGGTCTTATCTCAATTTAACTTTTTGGAGCCACATCATCATACTTTGGCGCTTATCACCGTTATTGGAAGCATCACTTATTTTTCTATTGTGATTGGCGAGTTGGTTCCTAAAACCATTGCTATGAATAACTCTGAGCGCATTGCTTTGTTTAGCGTGCCAATTATTAGGTATTTTACCATGCTTACTTATCCTTTTGTTTGGTTATTGTCTTTTTCTACTTCTATGATTTTAAAAGTGTTTGGAGTGCAGGCAAATGCTTCCGAAAAAGTGAGTGAAGATGAGTTGCGGTTTATGCTCAAATCTGCTGGCAAACAAGGGGTTTTAGAGAAGGAGGAAACTGAGGTACACCATAATCTTTTTAGCTTTACCGACCAAACAGCAAAGTCGCTCATGACGCATGTAAGTATGGTAGAGTGGATAGATTTGCGCGATTCTTTGGAAGCAATTAATGCCCAGTTAAAGGAAAGTGGTCACTCCAAATTTATTGTGGGTGATGGTTCTCAAGACAATATTATTGGGGTGATTCACATCAAGAGTTTTTTAGAAAATTACAAGCAAAAGGATTTTAAGCTACAAGATATTATGCTTGAACCAATTGTTATTTTTGAGAACACCCCTGCCTTTAGAATTCTCAATATATTTAAGTCGAAGAAGCAATACATTGCCATTGTAATGGATGAGTTTGGAAGCACCAAAGGTGTGGTAACTTTGCACGATTTAACAGAGGCTATTGTGGGCGATTTGCCTGAGGCGGATGAGTCTGATGAGTTGTATATTGTGAGGCGCGACGATGGCAGTTTTTTAATAGATGGCAGAACGCTTATATACGAGCTGAACCAATATTTTCAACAAGAAATTATAGAAGATAATCTCTCCACTTACACCACCATTTCTGGCTTTATTTTATACAAAATGGAATCTATGCCCAAGGTGGGACAGAAGTTGTATCATGAAAATATTGTGATAGAAATAATGGATTTAGATGGCAACCGCATTGATAAGGTATTGCTAAGTTGGTTGAGTTAAACCTTTAACAAACCTAAATAATTGTAGGAGTACTCCCTATTCAAAAACGCAGTAGAATCCGTAAATCACCATGCTTGCACCAATGCTTGTTGGTCCGTATAAAGCAAGCTCATACATATATGAATCTGTTGGCAAAAACATATTGGTTAAGCATGCCAATAGCAATACCGCTGCACCCCAAAGTGTAATGGTAAAACCCTTTTGAGTTCTGCGTTGTGAGCTATTAGGCTCCAACATACTTTCGTCAGAAGTGTTTTCTAAAGTCTGTGTTTCAGTATTTTCCATAAGTATTAATTTAAAATAAAAATACTAAATGAAAGCAGAATTCCAAATTTATTTTTTCAAGATTTTAAATACCCTACAATTTTGTCCGTTATTAACAGATAAAATATAGAGGCCAGGAATCGCAACCATGTTTTGGTTCAGACCGAAAATATTGCTACCTATTTCTGCTGTATATTGTTTAGAAAAAACCACCTTGCCAAAGAGATCTCTTACCTCAATGGTTACATTTTCTTCTGCGGTGGCTTGGTAATTTATGCTCAATTCTTCATGAAAAGGATTAGGTTGAATTTGCACCGCAGCGCTCTCTGGGTTTAAGTAAACAAACACCGTTTTTGAGTATTCAAATTGCCCATCTTGGTCGTGCATTTTAAGTCTGTAATAGATTCGGTCTGAACCAACAAATTTATCAGCAACACCTGCATCTTGAAACGCATAGCGTTCTATGGTTTGGCTATTGGTGGCGGCTTTAACGCTGCCTATGGTTTCGAAATTTTGTGCATCTAAAGAGCGTTCAATCTCAAAATGACTGCTGTTTATTTCTGAGGCAGTTTGCCATAAAACCCATGCGTTTTTTTCTTCTAATTGGGCAGATATTTGTGTTAATTGAACAGGCAACATGCCCCCGCTACCTATGCCAAAAATTGAGAATGAATCTACTCCATTGCGTATTTGTGTGTATGGGTTGCTGCCTAGGGAGGCGCTGGCTGTAGCTGGATTCCAAACTCCATTATTATACCTAGAAACATAACTTGCCAAACGGTTAAAGCCTATTACTTCATCGGCTACATTCCATTGAATTTGTACTTGTGCATTGGAACCACCAATCACTGCTTCTTTTACCACCCAAGTTTTGTTTACCACATTGCTAGCAATTGCTGTGCCTTGCGGACTTGCGTTAGCCGTATAATTTGGATAAACTTGGTTGATAACCCTTGCATCGAAATGATCTGCGGTACCTGTATTGTTGATGGAAATTGGGGTATAAGAACTCTGTGTGGCTCCAATTGGAAACTCCACTAAGCCTGTGCGCGCGCCTGTTCCAATGTTTTGAATGCGCAGCGCTCCCGTGTCATTTGTTATGATGTACTTACCATTAGAGGCTGCACCGGTAATGGTAGAGGTATTGCCCAACAGGCTTAATTTGTACTTATCTAAAAGCAAATTTCCTTGGGTAAAATGAAGATTGCCTAGGATGCTTGCGTGTGTTGCAAGGGTAACATCAGAATCATTGTTAATGCTTACGTGGTTATAGTTTAAGCCTGGCATTATTTGAGGCTTATTGCCCGCAAAGATGATTCTTCCTTGGGTGGTATTGATAGCGCCTGTTAAGTTCATGGCTCCATATAAAGAAAGCTCTGAATTTGCATTGTTAAGCGTAAGACTTGCTGCGGTGCCTATAGTTAGATTATGGCAAACCCTATTGGCATCACTAATAATGGGTAGGTTGCTTACATTGTTGATAATGGCATCTGTAGAAATGGTTGGTTCAGTGCCGCAACTCCAGTTGGCCCCAAGTCCCCAAGCAGTGCTCACAGTGCCAAGCCAAGTGCTGGTATTGCTTACTGTTAGGGTAACAATATTGGATGAATCTGCAGGCAAACATGTGCCTTTTATTTTGCACCTATATTGATAGCCGTTTAAATCTGAGTTTGGATTAACTAGGGTTAAGGTGTCTAAATTAGTTCCTGCATAAATTCCACCATTGCTTAGGTTCAGCCAGCCATTGCCTCTGTTTTCTTGCCATTGAAATACCAAGCCAAAGCCTGTTGCTGCAAGTCCAAATTTAACGTTGGGCGGACTACAGCTTACGTTTTTGTTACTCGGTTGTGAAGTGATGGTGGGTTTGCCAATGGCACTTGTAAAATCTACGGAGCCTATGTCTGCGGGGTTTCCTCTTGATATATTTGAATAGTCTGTGGTAATGGGTGTATAAGCTCCATTATCCGAAATGCGGCATGAGTTGCTAGCGAGATTGCCTACATTTTTGAAGGGGAAAAATTGTGTTGAGTTTAGTTCAGTATTGGTGTTAAATAAATTTCCACTTGGGTTGCCAGTTACTGTATTCCAATCGTTGAGACTTTTGCTGGTATTTATGGGATATTCAACAGCTGCATTTAAAACCAAGGTAACATACAAATTGTTATCTTGATTAAAGTTGGAAACGGAGTTGGCAGATAAAGAAAAATGTTTTCCGCCACCAGATCTTTCATTGTAAAATATATTGTTCACTACATCGTATGCAGCAGTGGTTCCAGAGGTGTTGCGGTAAAAGGCTGTAGAATTATTTACGCCATAAGATACTCCGCCAATATAAATGGTATTGTGATAATATTGATTAGAAGCACCTGTATTGTTAGCCTCTATTCCTCTTATGATGGGCATGGTGCCAGCAATATTGTTGGTAATACTCACCTGGTTGTTGGCATAGGTGGTATTGGATCTTGCACCTCCGTAAATTCCTCTAATGATTGGACTGTTGGTGCCAGATAAGGTGTTTTTTGTTTCTAAATTATATATCCTATTTCTATGAACAGTGTTGTTGGTTAAGTTGCCCATAATGGCAATTCCTGTTACAGAAGTAGCATTGGCAATTCCTTCATTTCTGAGGTTATAAATTAAATTATTTTCAATGTTATTGCCAGAAGTAGCTGTGCTAATTCTAATACCTGTGCAAGCATAGTCAACATTGGTTAAGGTGGTGTTAAATGCAGTAAGGTGACTTATAATATTGTTTTTAATATTGCATACTCCGGCCTCCATACTTAATCCAACAGAATAACCATTGCCATAATTTCTAATATCACTTATGATGTTGTTTTCAAAGAGGGTAGGAGAGGTAGAAATGATTCTAACTCCTGTGAAATTAAAGGCACTATAAATGGTATCACTTGCATTGCCTCCATTAGATTTTCCTCCAATGACATTGTTTTTTAAATTCACTTTTCCTGAACCAATATATATGCCGTTAAATAAATTGGTTCCAGTGATATAAAAATTTGCCATCTTGTTATTTTCAATATACGAGGTAGAAATGTTTCCGCCAGAAAATAAGATTCCATAGTACGTAGTATTAACCCAATAAGCACTGCCTCCTCTTGTTGGCGAGGAACCACCAAAGGAGTTCTTGAGAATTTTCACATTGTTTACATTGTTGCTGATATAAATCCCATAACCTACACTGGTATGCCGCACTCCAGGGTAATTATAAAAGGAATTATTAGCAATGATATGTCCGCTTCCCGAGGTAATAATTACCGCAAATTGAGTTCCTCTTACTGCCCTTTGATAAAACTTGTTTCCATTTAATGAATCTGTGGCATCTCCAATGGTAATATTGTTGCCTGCATTTGCAATGTATACCCCATAGCTTTTAAAATCATAAATTTCATTGCCACATATGGTAGAGTTGCTCAAATTTCCTGTAGATGAATTTAGGATGATAGAAGAAACCGGACCTTGTGCGGTATCATTATTGGTTCCTCTTATAAGGTTGTTCTTAATGTAAATTTCGCTTGAGCTAGCTGTTCCAGATGAGGTGATGATATAAATTACGGGGTAAGAAGTATTGCCTTGATTTCCTTCAATGATGCAATTGCGAATGGTGTCGTTTTTACCGTTGTTTATTCTGATGGTAATGGTGGTGGTGGCATTGGTTACGCTTCCAATTGAATTGCGAATGGTTAAGTTCCTATTTGCACCACCATCAAAGGTTACCCCACATGCTCCATTTAAAAAAATAAGACTTGCCGCTGCGGTGGTTAAGGAGCCCGTTAAAACCCTCGAATTATTGTCTGGCTTAATCAATAATTTATTTCCACCCATACCTACATTTGTTAAGGCAACTATTCCAGGTTCTGTAATATTAGAAACAATGGTAGCGGTTGTATTTCCAGCCAGAGCTCCAGCATTAATGGCTTCAAATAATCCGCCATTACCCGTTAGCGTAGTATAAGATTGGCCTGAACCAACACTCATAGTGGTAGGTAAATTGATAACGATAGCATAAGTAGATGGCACGCTTGGAGCCGTAACTTGATTGTTTACATTGGTGTGACTAGCACCCGCAAGTGGATTAATAGAAATATTAGGTACCGTAGCAGAATCTTGTGCAACCACATAATATTGATACCTATGTCCAAACGAAGCAGGTGTTCCAATTAAAGAGTAATCTATGGTAAAGGTCCATGTCCCGTTTTTTTGTCCGCCAGAAGTTAGCACCCCAATAGAACTCACCCAAGGTGTAACAGTAGGGAATGATCTTCTATACCATATTCTAGGTTGCAGCACCCCAGAAATATTTATTCCTGAGCTAGAGTCGATAATATTGGCAATTAGGGTTCTATTTATGGTTGAGGCTGTATTGGTAATGGGCGTATAAATGATGCTTGGAGGAAAAATGTCGGTGGGAGTATAATTTCCTGCATCGGCTCCTATATCATTGGGCGTATAATTTGCGCGCAAATCGCCCTCAAAATCTGTGTCTAAGTCTACCTCATCTAAATATCTTCCAGCTCTTTCGGCAGGTGTTGGACTTTGTATCTTTAACTCTGAGTTGGTGTTATTGGGCATGCTAAAATTTGGATTGCCATATCCAGAGTTATAGTCGCTAAAAGTAACCGACCTCCAAAGGTCCATTTGCACATAATCTACTGCATTGTATCTTCCAAGGATTCCACCCATTCCTGGCGCATAATAAATGTTATTGTCTAAAGTTAAACCGGTTAAAACGTTGGTGCTAAGAAAAATTCCATAATGCGCAGCAGATGCGGTGCCTATGGTATTGGTGCGTTGATTTGAAAAAATATTGTTAGCTATTAATCGCGTTCCGGTGGTAATGGCAAAATTTAGGAATGCATAAGAATTTGCAGTGCCCAAAGTGCCTGTATTTCCAGTAATATAAATGCTATTGTGGTAATAGGAATTGGAATTATTTTGATCGTGTATACCTATAAATTGATGATTTTTGTTAATAGAGTTTCCATTAATATCTACTCCTAATCTAACTCGGTTATTATAAACCATGGCGCCGCTATTCCCATTAAATAAGCCATAGATAGTAGCGTTTCCTATATTGTTAGATTGAAGGCAATAGATGTAGTTATTGGCTAAAATATTTGTTCCTGCATTAGAGCCAGAAAAGAAAATACCATAGGCATAAAGGTTGGTTAAGCTGGCTGTGTTTTCTCCTATTAACTCAGATACTTTATTGTCTTTACAAACCTGGTCTAAGCCAGAAGAATTATGCATAATTCCAATTAGGGCTGCACTTGTATTTGAGCCAGTGCTGGTGCTATTGGAATATAATTTATTAATGGTGTTTCCAATTACCCTAAAGGAACCACTGGAAACAATATATATTCCGCAAACACGCGTAGCACCTGACGTGTTGGTAGTAGATAGATTTGAAATGGTATTGTTTTCTATGGTGTTTTCTGAGGCTGTAAGCGGACCTAGTATTCCGTACAAATTGCAGGAGGTAGAATCAACAATGCTCTTTGAAGTGCTTAAGCTTCCAATGGTATTTGAGGAGATTTTTAAGGAGGGTACAGCCAAAGTTACATTGATTCCCCTAAAGTTAACGCTTCCTGTTCCAGATATAGATATGCTACCTATGGAATTAAATTCTATGGCAATATCTCCATAGGAGGTGCCATCGGTTAAATTGATGGGTGAAAAAGTAATATTGGTCCCTGTACTCGAAAAGCGGATATTGCTATTTGAGAAATCGTTTCCAATGGTATTGCCCGCAACATTAAAAGCACCATTTCCCAAGTTAATTAGGTGATGTAAATTTCCTGTTAGTTGGAAATAAAAATTCTGGAAGGTATTCGACTGAACCACGCAAGTACTAGCGGTACTTAGGTTCAGGTTAACCATAGATACAAAGCCACTACCTAGCAATGTGTAGGGTGTGCCACCGCAGTTTTCTGTACTTCCTCCAAAAAAGTTTCCATAAATGGCGTAGGAGGAGCCACTAGAAATGTAAATGGCGCCAGCTGTATTGGTGGAAATTGACCTAGATGCAGTTTGAAAGAAGTGGTTAGAACCAATAAACCATGAGTCATTTCCCGCACTTAAATTGATGCCATAGGTTAGGTTCGAACCATTATAATAATTGGAAAATTTGTTCCCATAAAGGGTGTTAAAATTGTTTCCGTAAGTGGTATTGCCAGAAGAATAAATGCCATAAATTGGAGTGCCTGCAGAGTCTTTAATGCTGCAGTAATAAATAGAATTATTGTTGTTTCCAATGGGTTTATTAGTGCCTAAAAAGTTAATAACACCAGAGGAGGTGGAGATTGATTTTCCTGAAATCCTGCAGTTATTAATTGTATTA
>JBILVK010000004.1:0-68771 GCA_044370475.1 Bacteroidia bacterium | reverse complement strand
CTTCCTTAAACACTTTTAGGGTGCTTAATCTGGTTAAATCTCCGCCTTTATGTCCGTCTTGATTGGAATTAAACGCACCATAAAATACTACTTCATTAACCGTATCGGCTGGGGCTACCCAATCAAATTCCCAAATGGCTTTATCGTCGTTTGGCACACCTGCAGGCCTGTATGTAATGTACTTATCGTTGCCGTTTAATTTGGTTCTAATGGTGTCTGTAACGATTAATTTTCCTAAAAGCGTACCATTAATAGCTTGGGGCGAAATAGAGAACCCAAAGCGGTTATGGCTTAAAGATGTATTGGTTGCTGTAATGCGATAGGTGCTGCCTGGAACATATCCAGTGGAAGGGATATTGGAGGTAATCCATCCTTCAATATTTACAGCGGTACCACCATGACATACTGTACAATTTTTGAGGCTATCGCCAGGAGAGCCTGTATAACCAGGCTCTGTGCCATCTACTTTTCTCAAAGATTTGGTATCAAATGATTGCATTACAACTAGTGCTAATGCAGCCATAAATAGACTTTTAATTAATTTATTCATTGTTTTTACTTTTTAACTTCCGCAACCAGGTTTCTTAGAGAATTCAACTTCGTTTGTCACAATTTTCATTCCTAACAAACCATCAATAATTTTTATCTGAACCGAATCTAATTTCAAACATTCATCTTTGGGCACTCTTAATTGCACCCAATTGCTTTTTTCGTACACATAGGCACTTAGCAAATATGAATCATCTTCCAATGTTTTCCTTTCTATAGGATATAAACGAGTATAGCTTGAGGCGCTTGAATGTTGGTTTAAAGCAAAAACTCCAAACAGTACAAGTGGAATAAAGATGCCCATAATTCCAATGCTAAAATGATTGAGAGGCTTCACTTGTTTCATTGAAAGCAAAGGCAATCCAATCATTAACAAAACAACTGCGATGATTTCTTGAAAATAATCGGGCATTACCGGCCCAATAGACATCGGCCTTACAAAGGTCTTATACAAATATAAACCAAGGGCAATTCCAACTAAATTTAGAATAATTTTCCCAAGGAACAAAAGTATTTTTGTAACAGATTCCATGTTTGTTAGGCAATTAAATTTGTCACAATTTATCTAAAAAAAATTAAAAATCCCACCAAATAGAATCTGGCTCATTTTTACCTAACTCTAATAATTCGCCTGGCAAGGGAGTGGTAATCTTTTGATTCTTTTCTTTTGCAGCCAATGTTACCCGCTGAATGGGCTCATTCCAGGCATGCATAGCCAAGGCAAATTTACCCCAATGAACAGGCATTAAAATCTTTGCATTTAGGTCATGAGCAGCTGTTACAACCTCTTCTGGAGTCATATGAATATAAGGCCACATGGCATTGTATTGACCACATTCCAATAAAGCTAAATCAAATGGACCTTCCTTATCTCCTATATCTTTAAAATGCTTGCCATAGCCACTATCTCCGCCTAAAAACAATTTGTGGTGAGGGGTTTTTAAAATGAATGCCGACCAAATACTTTGGTTACGTTTAAATTTTCTTCCAGAAAAATGTCTCGCAGGAGCTGCCTTTAAAGAAAATCCATTTCCTAAATCAGCACTCTCCCACCAATCCAATTCAAACATTTGCTCATCAGGAATTCCCCAATCATTAAGATGCGCCCCAACGCCCAAAGAAGTTACAATCTTCTTAAATTTACCCTTTAATTTTAGGATGGTTTCATAATCTAAATGATCGTAATGATCATGCGTGATAACCAAAACATCAATCTCTGGAAAGTCGCTTACATCAACCCTATCAGTCCCTTTAAAACTCTTTCCAAACAGCTTCACTGGCGCAGCGTTTCCACTAAATACTGGGTCAACCAATATCTTTAATCCATCTGCCACCATATAATAAGATGAATGTCCGAACCAAACCAATTTTACACCATTAGACTCGAGTGTTTTTAAATTGGTTTTAACCCAAGGCATTTCCCTATTGGGTTCTGTATTATTAGGCTTATGTAAAAAACTTTTTGCGGCATCCCAAGTACTAATTCCAGGGGCAAAATCTGGAGTATGCTCTATGTTAACAAAACTACCTCCTTTATAATTTGGCGATTGCTCAATACGCGCTAGGCGCTTACCTTTTGGCAACTCACCAAAGACAGGTTTTTCAATAAAATACCAACCATACAGGCCCAATGAAAGTAAAACAACTATAAATATTTGCATAAGGCATGCAAGATGCATAAAAAATTATGGCTGCCATGTTTCCATCGACAAAAGGTAATAAATCATAGACCAAAAGGCACAAAAAAGGGGCAGACCTTTGCAGGCTGCCCCCTTTTACACTTTCTCAAACCAACTCTATTTTACAATCACTAAACGTGTAGATAGAGTAGATTCTGGGGTTAATATTTGTACAAAGTACATGCCTTGTGGCAATTCAGAAGTACCTAATTCAATTTTATTTGCACCTGTATTAAACTGGCGACTTTCAGTTCCAATTACCAATTTACCAGTGATATCTAATATCTGAACCGATACTTGATTTGATTGAAGTAAATCAAAAGAAATATTTACTAAATCAGAAGTTGGGTTAGGATAAACTGAGTAGTTAGCAAAAGTGCTTACCACTTCTTTGATGCTTGTAGGTAATACTTTAATGGTTTTAGATACTGAATCCTTACCATAGATATGCTCAGCAACTAAACTAATGGTATAATCACCTTTAGCAGCATAGTTATGAACCGCATCTTTAGTTGTAGCTGTTGCACCATCACCAAAATACCACTTATAAGTAATCGTTAATCCTTTTTCTACAGTAGTATTGGTAAAGTTGATTTCAGTTGAACCAGAAGCTGAATTCTGAGTATAAGTAAAATCAACAACAGGTAAAATACTAACATCATTAATAATAACTTCTTTAGTCACAACTGAGTTACCACATTTGCTTCTAGCAATTAAGGTTACCATATAAGTTCCATTTGCAGGGAAAGTAAAGCTAGGAGAAGCTGAACTAGATGTATCAGCCATGCTGCTAGCTACACCAAAATCCCAGAAGTAAGAAGTTGCATTTGAAGAACCATTGGTAAAATCAACTTTTAAAGTTGAGCTTGTTGCAGGTGCTGTAAAATTAGCAGTTGCAGCAGGGTTGTTTATTGGAGAAGAATTGTAGTTTGCATTTTGTGGATCAAAATTACACCAGCAATTTGTCCAGTTACTATCAGGGTTAGTACCCATAGCACCACGGAAACTTGTAGGAGCAAAGAATGGATCAGAAATTTTTGAACCCGCAAAAGCAGCACCAGAAGCAGCTGGAGAACCAGGTGCTGGAGCAAATACTGGATTCATATAATTAAATGGATCAACCAATACACCAGCAGCAGAAGCGATAGAATCATTTCCAGAAGCGAACAATTTAGCTCTAATAGCTGTTGGATTTGATCCACCAGAAGTTGAAGCATTAACCGCTCTTAAATTACCAGCAAGGATATTATTCTTAAACATCAAAGTATCGTTAGCCATTTTGCTTACAGAACGTGCACCATCAATAAATACAGCATCTGGGAATCCCATGATGATAGAGTTAAATAAACTAGTAGATGAATTTCTTCTAATTCTTGCACCATTTTGGAATGAGTTACTATATCCAAGTGGAGTACCTTTTGCTAAAGGACCTAATACAGTTACATTAGAAAATGTAGGATCAGTGAAAGGATTAGCTTCAGTACCTGCTGCATCATTATCAGATTCAAAACCATTTGTTGTTGGGCCTGAACCAATATCAAATAAAGCAGAGTCTCTTTGTACAATGGCAAACTGTACTTTTCCATTGTATCCAAAATCAACATCTAAGTCATCATCCACATTGTGGTATGATACTAAATACTTAGCGTTCACATTTCCACCAAACCACTCAAAGCCATCATCATCAGCATAAGAAACCTGGATGTTCTCTAAAGTAGTTCCTTTACCAACACCACCCATAGTTAAACCATTTATTTCATTACCTGGAGTAATTACTGTTCCAGCAAACTCAATACGTACATATTTTAAAGAACCAGAACTGTGGTTTAAATCTGTACCACCATATAATGCATCTCCAGCAGCGTTATCTAAATCACCTTCTACTGCATTTTGAATACCGGCTTCAGATGACGCAACCGCAGAACCTGGACAAGTAGTACAATCTGTAGGACGGTTGATGATGCCTTTTCCTAATATTACTACACCACCCCAATCGCCTTTGTTTCTTTGTCCAGCAGCTTTAGAAGAAGTAAATACAATTGGTTGATTTTTTGTACCATTTGCAACAATGCTACCGTTTCTGGTAATAATTAAAGTTGCTTTGTTAGCACCACCTTTAATAATGGTTCCTGGTTGAATGGTTAACACTGCGTTATTCTTAACATAAGTATATCCATTGATGATATAAATAGAGTCATTATAAAAAGTAGTATTTCCTGTAATATCTCCAGTGAAAGCTCTTATAGGTGAAGCAACTCCAGAAGCAATTACATCTCTTGAAGTAGCATTAGTACAAGCACCTGCAGTTGCAGTTAATGAAACTTTATATACTCCATTTGCAGCATATGTATGTGCAGGATTAGATGCAGTAGATGTATTTCCATCTCCTAAATTCCAAGCATAAGAAGTTGCATTAGTTGAAGTATTGGTAAATGTAACCAATCCAGCAGCACCAGAAACACTAGTGAAATTTGCAACAGGAGTTGCATTCACAGAAACCAAAACACTATCAGTCAATGAGCAACCAGTTACTGTATCTGTAACAGTTACAAAATATTTGGTAGTTACAGTTGGGTTTGCAACTGGACGAGCCACTGAAGCAGAACTTAAGCCAGTAGCAGGAGACCACATTGCTTTGTAAGAACCAGTCAAATTCTGACCAATAACCAATGATTTACCAGAGCAAATAGCTGAATCTTTACCAGCATCATAAACTAAAGGCATGCGGTTTATATTACCTGTGCTGTAATCAGCATTTTGAGGATCAAAATTACACCAGCAGTTTGTCCAATCTGTAGTACCCATAGCACCTTTATAAGTGGTTGGCGTAAAGAAAGGATCACTAATTTTAGAACCAGTAAAGGCTGCACCCGAATTAGCAGGTGAACCAGTAGCTGGCATAAATTTAGGGTTAGTATAATTAAAAGGATTAACAAGTACTCCAGTAGAAGATAAAACTGAATCGTTAGCAGAAGCAAATAACTTACTACGTGTTGCAACTGGGTTTGAACCACCAGTTGAAGAGCCGTTGACTGCACGTAAGTTTCCAGCTAACAAATTGTTTTTAATAAGTAAAGTATCGTTTTGGTTTTTATTCACAGACCTAGCACCATCCACAAAAATTGCATCTGGAAAGCCCATGATAACTGAGTTAAATAAACTCAAAGAAGAATTTCTTCTAATACGCGCTCCATTTTGAAATGAATTACTATACGCCAATGGTGTTCCGTTTGCTAATGGACCTAAAACGGTAATATTAGAAAAGGTAGGATCTGTGTAAGGACCAGCCTCTGTACCACCCGCATCATTATCAGATTCAAAACCATTAGTTGTAGGGCCTGAACCAATATCAAATAAAGTAGAATCTCTTTGTACAATAGCAAATTGAACTTTGCCCGAATATCCAAAGTCTGTATCTAAATCGTCATCCACATTTCTATGAGAAACCAAGTATTTAGCGTTTACATTACCACCAAACCACTCAAATCCATCATCATCGGCAAATGAAACTTGGATATATTCCATCATGGTATTTTTACCAACACCACCCATGGTTAAACCATTGATTTCATTACCTGGCGTAATTACAGTTCCTGCATATTCAATACGCACAAATCTAAATACACCAGAGTTGTGGTTATTATCTGTTCCACCATATAATGCATCACCAGCAGCATTATCTAAATCACCTTCTACTGCATTTTGTATCCCTGCCTCAGAAGCTGCAACGGCAGAACCCGGACAAGTAGTACAATCTGTAGGACGATTAATGATGGCTTTTCCCAAAATTACAATACCACCCCAATCACCTTTGTTACGCTGCCCAACAGGCTTTTCGGAAGTAAAAACAATAGGTCTGCTAGCAGTTCCATTTGCATTAATACTTCCGTTGCGGGTAATAATTAAGGTGGATTTTGCTCCACCTTTACCTTTAATAAGGGTACCAGGTTGGATGGTCAAAACTGCATTGTTTTTAACATACACATAACCATCTAATGTATAGATAGTATCACTGTAAAATGTAGTGTTTGTGGTTATTGAACCACTTACCACTCGGGCCTTCTGCGCGAGGGTAAAAAAGGAAATTAAACAACCCAATAATAGTAGGTTAAACTTTTTCATATGTATCATCTTTTGATACCCCAAAACTAGATTTAGCCTATTGTTTCAAGGTTAAGGATACGTTATCAAAATGTTAACTGAGACATTGAAATGTAAAAAAAAAGTCTCATGTAAACATGAGACTTTTATGCATATGAAATCAACACAGCACGGGCGTACAGTGTTGATTTCCGCCTTACTAAAATTTGTAACTTAAACTAAATGAAACAGTATAACCCATTTTGTATTTAAACATGATATTGTCCATATCTAAACGTTGTTGACTTGTACTCGTTGCATTGTTAATGAGCGTCTCTTTGTTAAAATTATCTAACTTACCGTTGCCATTATTGTCTTGGTAAAAAACTAAATCTTGAGCCAAAATATCGTTAATCGAAAACTTAGCTTCTAAGCCCTTAACAATTCTTTTTGAAACAGAGAAGTCTAAAACAGTTCTTGGATTTTCCCACAAATCTGGAACCTCACCATTCTTAGCCCTAACGTATGCAATTCTTCTACCAATTTTGTTTGCAAACAAGGCCAACGACAATCCAGATTTTGGTTCATAATACTGTAAACTGGTGTTCAAAATATAAGGTGATTGTCCTTGCAACGGACGAGATCCATATTTGCTTAACGATACACTTTCATCTAAGGTTACTTTAGATACGATGTAAGCATAGTTACATGTAAAAGTTAAGTTACGCATCCAGCTAGTACCTACTTTTTCATCTATAAAACCAAAGTTCTTCCTTAACTCTAATTCAACACCATAGTTCGTTGCTTTCGCATCACTAGAATATCCTTGTGTAGCATCACTTCCAATAAACTCATACACATTTTCGATAGGATTAATAAACTCCTTATAGAAAAGAGATGCAGATAATAACTGACCTTCACCAGGATAAAATTCAAAACGTAAATCGTAGTTATTAATTCTTGTTCTGGTTAAAGTTGGCTTTCCTGTTACTACTGTATTTAAATTGAAATCAAAAAATGCAAAGGGTGCAATCTCTCTAAACTCTGGTCTTGCTACCGATTTAAATGCAGACGCTCTGATGTTTACTTTTTCAGTAAGTTCATAAGTTGCATTTATCGAAGGCAACCAATCATTAAATACGGTATCAACAGACAGTGGCAATGGCGGGTTACTGTTCAATTCAAATGAATTCAAAGTTTGTTTGTAAGATTCAAATCTTACACCGTAAACCAATCTTAACCTAGAATATACGCGCTGATCCAACATTAAATACCCTGCCTTTAAACTAGAACTAGCAGTGTACTCATCTTGCGCCCTAAAGTCTTCATCAAAATAAAAATCTTTAGAATAATTAGCCGCTTGAAACATTGTATCCAATGAACCTTCTAAGAATTTATTTCTTTCTAAGCCAGATAATTTTAATACAGGAGCAAATGCTCTTGCTTCAAAATCACGACTTCTACCCTGAATAAATCCACCTACTTTGGCTTCTGTTTTTAATTTTTTGTTTGTTACAAACTCTAATGGCTTTTGCAAATCTAAACCAGCACTTCTAATCACCTCATTTAAGCTAGAATAAAATCTACCTGTCTGGGTAATATCGGGGTTACTGCTAGTAATTTTAGCTGCATAGGGTGTATATTCTCCAGTTCCAGCATCCATCATGGTAGAGAAGGTTGAGTAACGTCTAAAATCTGGCACCTGTCTATCAATCACATTATTATTCAACACCCACTTTACTTTTGTCTTTGCAGAACTTATAAAGTGCTCACCCGTTAACTGCGAGGTAAGTAATTTACTTTGAGAAAAATTATAATAAGTATTTCTTACCAATGGCATTTGTTCACTGGTATAATCATCGTTACCAGATCTTAAAATAGTTTGATCTTCACCATTTATGGTATATGCATTCTTAAAACTAATCTTACTCTTAGTACCAATCTTATAACCAAAGTTGGCCATCACTCCCATTAAAGTTTCATTTTTGGTAATGGTATCTTGATAGCTTCTTACAATTTGATTATCTATCGCATCCAATGGTCTGTTGAATTGATTTCTTTCCACATATGAATTCTTAACAGAATTGCTATAACTCGCAGAAACTATAAAGCCAAATTCATCCTTCTTACCCACTTTATAACTGTTACCGCCCGAAAGTTGCATAGAGTAATTCATTGGTAGGCTCGAAATAGCTTGCGTTTTCCAATCGTCGTTAAACTGTTTACTGCTATTGATTTTATCCTCCATCGATTGGCCATTGTATGCGCCTCTTTCTGGAATGCCATTAGGAATAGTTCTGGTCCCATCATCAACTCCCAACCAGTCTGTTTTACCACCATTGTAAGTATTGCCTTCCTTAAAAGTAGAAATGCTGTGATAGCTTGCACCTAATGATACAGATGTAAATTTTTTCTCAGGAATATCCTTTGTGTTGATGGTAATTAAACCTCCTGCAAAATCACCAGGCAAATCGGGTGTGGCCGATTTATTAATCACCATATTATCCAACATATTAGAAGGAATAATATCAAATGAAAATGCTTTTCTATCGCTTTCTGAGCTAGGAAGAGGAGCACCATTGATATAAGCTGTATTGTAACGGTCGTTTAAGCCACGTATAACCGCAAATTTATTGTCTTGAATGGAAGTGCCACTCACACGCTTCATAACGTCGCCAGTAGTTGCATCTGGCGTCTTTTTAATCATGTCGGCAGAAACACCATCAGATATAGATGTGCTTTTCTTTTGTGTAAGTAACAAAGCGCTGGCATTTTCCCTTCTCATCTCAGCCTGCACTACCACCTCATTTAATTCCTTTTGAGATTGCTCTATGCTTACATTAATATTGGTTACCTCTCCAGCCTTTACCTCTACTCCTTTTAATATCTTTTTCTCATAAGATACATAACTTAAAATGAGGTTATAAACACCTGGCTTTAAGTTTCCAATAATAAAATTTCCTTCAAAATCGGTTGCAGCACCAAAACTGGTGCCCTCCACAATCACTGTAACTCCAATGAGCTCTTCAGCCGTTTTTTTGTCGATTACCTTACCAGCAATTTTGCCCGTGCCAGTAGCTGCGTTAGCCTGTATCAATCCAAATACAAGAAACAATAAAATAGTTATTCTCAATTTCATATGCGTTGAAACTGAGGCAAAAGTATCCTTACTAAATTACCGCAAAGTTAATAGCTTGTTAGCCTAAGGTTAATTGTATGTTAAGGCATTGTTAAGCGCCTACTTAATTACACCCAACTCTTTTCCTACTTTCTTAAAGGCAGCAATGGTCTGATCCAAGTGATGGCGCTCGTGACCAGCACTTATCTGAACGCGAATCCTAGCCTGACCCTTTGGAACCACTGGATAATAAAATCCAACTACGTAAACTCCTTCCTCCAATAATTTAGAAGCAAAGTCCTGAGAAAGTTTAGCATCATATAACATTACTGGAACAATTGGATGCTCACCAGGCTTAATATCAAAACCCGCTTCCGTCATCTCTTTTCTAAAATATTGTGTGCTTGCCCACAACTTATCTCTTAACTCTGTAGTTTCAGTTAACATATTAAGCACCTCAATACTTGCACCCACTATTGCTGGAGCCAAGGTATTAGAAAACAAATAAGGCCTACTTCTCTGACGAAGCAAATCAATAATCTCTTTCTTACCACTTGTAAAACCACCCATAGCACCGCCTAAAGCTTTTCCTAAGGTTCCAGTAATGATATCAATCTTACCCATCACATTTCTGTATTCGTGGGTTCCTCTTCCATGGTCGCCCATAAATCCGCTGGCATGACATTCATCCACCATGATTAAGCTATTATATTTTTCGGCTAAGGCAACAATATGATCCAATTGCGCAATGGTACCATCCATGCTAAATACACCGTCTGTAACTATAATTCTGTTTCTGCAATGCTGGGTAGCCTTTAACTTTTCTTCCAAATCTACCATATTATTGTGCTCGTATCTGTAACGCTCAGCCTTACATAAACGCACTCCATCAATAATACTTGCATGATTTAAAGCATCACTTATAATGGCATCTTGCTCATTAAACAAGGGCTCAAAAATACCCCCATTTGCATCAAAAGCCGCTGCATATAAAATGGTATCTTCTGTGCCTAAAAATTCCGCAATCTTTGCCTCTAACGTTTTATGTATATCCTGAGTTCCACAAATAAAACGTACAGAACTCATCCCATAACCATGAGTATCTATAGTCTTCTTTGCCGCTTCTAAAACCCTTGGATGTGATGATAATCCCAAATAATTATTGGCACAAAAAATCAATACCTTTTGTCCGCTCTCTAATACTACTTCTGCACCTTGTGGTGATGCAATAATGCGCTCACGCTTAAATAAACCTGCAGATTCAATTTCGCTTAATTCAGCTTGCAATTGTTGTTGTAAATTCCCGTACATAGTGTTTTAATTTTGCACGAAATTATAGAAAAACTTCTGCTTGCTCACAGAATTATAAAAATATGAATTAATCTTCTACTAAGAATCTGGATACGTACACATTACCTTCTCTATCTGTGCTTTTTAGGAGGTAAATTCCTTCGCCTAATCCCAAAATATTTATGCGGGTTTCATATCCTTCCATTTTGCCATTACCCACCATTTTGCCTACCAAATCGTAAATTTCGTAACTTTGATTACTCATATTTTTATCGGTTCGAACCGAAATAATTGACTGAGCGGGATTTGGATACAACACCCAATTTTGTGCACTCTTTGCTTGCTCTTTAATACCACTTATAACCCCTTTTACCTGGGTTGAATACATCCGCAGTCCGCCTCTATCGTTGCCTATCAAAACTTCATTTAACCCATCGCCGTCTAAATCACCGCTGGTTACAGACGACTTAACCCCAAATTGCACATTGCTTGGGGTTATGCCTGCACCTTCAGAAAAAATCTCTGTTACCTCATCGCAAACACGGGTAGCATTGGCTTCAAAATTCCTATATAAAAACACCCTTCCGCTAAAGCTACCTACCAAAATCTCAAACCTACCATCATTGTCTAAATCGCATACATGTGGCCTTGCATAGCCATCAAAAACAAAAGGCTGACCAGCACTTATGATTTGCTCGGCAACAGAAATTTTGCCTACAGAATCTATGCTGGGTGATGAAGAAAAAATTGCATTAGTAACAGTGCCTTTGTTCTCAAAATAAGCAATGTTTCCACCTCTTGCACCTACCACCAAATCTAATACACCATCTTTGTTTAAATCAAACAATTGAGGTGCTGCCGTCCTCCCAGCATACATCGAATAATAATCAGAACTTTTCTTCGTAAACTTTATTTGAGAACCCACGGTGGAATTTTCATAATAATGAATCTTCCCATACAAATCTCCAATCACCATATCGGGTTTACCATCACCATTTAAGTCGCCAAAACTGGCTATAGCCCGCATAATTCTGGGATTAAACTCATTAATTTTCAAAAAATCATTATCCTCCAAAACATAGCTAGCTTTATTTTTATTGCCAACATTAAGCAACAAAACCAACCTGTCGTTTGCATTGTAGGTTTGGGTATATTCACCTTGTGTGCTCAATACCATATCCAAGTCACCATCGCTATCAATATCAACCAAAGTAGGAATACTATTTCCTCCCAAATCAAACATTTCATTGGTTAAAAAAGGAGAATTTTGGTAGGTAAAAACAGGCTTAAGCGCAGTGCCTGTATTCTTATAATACATCACTTGATCTTTGTTTTTTCCAAGCTCATTGTGGCAGGTTGCCACTAACATATCCTTCTTTCCATCATTGTCTACATCCAAATAAAAAGAAGCCGGATACACCTCCAATGATGCGCGTGTTGTATTCTTTGGAAATAAAGTATCCTGAGAAATAATAGAATCTCTTCCTTTCGAATTTAAGGCTTTTCCATTCTCCAAATAAACCAATCCATTAAAAAAATTATCGCCATAAATAAGGTCTTTATCACCATCATTATCCATGTCAATAAAATTTAACGAAGTGCCATTGTGCATGCTTCTTTTATAATTTCTAAAACATGAACTTTTGTCGGCCAAGAGAAAAGCATTGGTATGCATTAAATAAGAGGTGTATCCCCAGCAATCATCGCGAAGTAAAAACAAAATGGAATCGTTTCCATAACCTCTTTCCTGACTTAAATTCTGGTAATAGCTAATTACATTTAGTCCAGAACGCATAAACAATAAATCTAAATCGCCATCATTGTCTATGTCTTCAATACCCGGAATATCATCAACAGCAATACCAATTCTAGAAGGAGGTAATTGTAATACTCCCATATCAAGAATCTCATTTTTCCTTTGTCGCCAAACAAACTTACCAGGCACCGTGCTTATATTCTCAATCAACCTAATACCACTGGTATTAATGGGCTCATTAGGCTCCGGCATAAAATTAACATCCACTTCAGAGAATATATCATCCTTACCATCTTTGTTATAATCTTTTATTACTACCCAATTAAACAAAGGAGGAAACTGTGTTTCAAAGGAAGGTTCATAAACATACTTACCAGATTTATACAAAAAAGTCATCACCTTATTGCCAATTCTATCAAAGACAAACAAGTCTTTCACCCCATCACCATCAAGCTCCATTTTATAGAATTGCGGACTGTTAAACCCGCCCACGTAAGGATATTTTAAGGTATCTATTCCATTTAAACTAATGGCAGCTTTGTTCGTTAAATTAAACTGAACAGGCTGTGCTATGCATTCCAATGAAAATAAAAATAAAAAAAGGAGGGTGCGGTAATACTTCATAGGGCTAGTTTAAATGCTACTGACTAACCAGGAATCTTCCTACATAAGAATTTCCGCTTTCATCGACACTCTTCATCAAATAAAAACCAGCAGGCAATGTGCTAATGTCAATTTGGGTCTCATAAGAATCCATCATACCAGACAAATGTTTCTTGCCTACCATATCATATATTTCGTAGGGCTGTTTGCTTCTATTTTTATCGGTTCGAACCGAAATAAAAGATGAAGCTGGATTAGGATACAATACCCAACTTTGCTCTACTTTAGTTTGTTCCTTAACATCACTAATTACACCCTTTATTTGTGTGGCATACATGCGCAAGCCTGCACGAGAATTGCCTATCAACAATTCACTAACTCCGTCGCCATCAATATCTGCAGTAGTTACAGCAGATTTAGTACCAAAAAGCATATCGCTTGGAGCAACCCCGTTAGCATCCGAATATATTTTAGTAACCTCATCACAAACACGATTTGCATTTGGTTCAAAATTTCTAAATAAATGCAACCTACCCATATCACTACCTACCAAAATCTCGAACTGTCCGTCTTTATCCAAATCGCATACATGAGGCATAGAATAACCATCAAAATAATAAGGGATGCCTCCACTTAAAACCATTTCTGCAGAGGTAATCTTACCAATAGAATCAATGCTTGGAGTAGCAGTAAAATCAGGCGCGCTAGCAGTTCCTTTGTTTTCAAAATAAGCTAAACTACCATTCTTCCTACCCATCACAATATCCAACTTACCATCTTTATTTAAATCGAAAAGTTGCGGTGAAGCAGAAGTGCCACCAAATATGCTAAAATAATCTGCACTCTTCTTTTCAAATGCCAGCGTTGTACCTACACTTTTATTCTCATAAAAATGCATTTTTCCATTTAAATCACCAATCAATAAATCGGGTTTACCATCTCCTGTTAAATCGCCAAAAGTGGGAACTACGCGTTGAATTCTGGGCAAGCTTCCATTAATATTCAAGAAATTTGAATCGGCCAAAACATAGGTAGCTTTGTTGTTTGTGCCTGTATTTTTGAAGTAAAATAACCTATCATTTCCATTGGCAGTTTGGGTAAATTCTCCTTGCGTAGCAACCACCAAATCCATATCTCCATCTGCATCCAAATCTACCCAACAAGGAATAGAACCTCCACCTAAATCAAAAGTCTCACCTACCAAAAAATTATTGTTTTGATAAGTAAAAACAGCATTAGTTACAGTCCCTGTATTCTTATAATACAAGATTTGGTCTTTGTTTTTAGCACCTGCATCTGCATTTGGTGCTACAAGCAAATCCTTCTTTCCGTCATTGTCTACATCAACTATAAAGGATGCCGGAAACAACTCAACTTTAGCAGCAATGCTGTTTTTTGGAAACACGGTATCTTGAGAAATGATGCTATCTCTTTTGCTGGTATTATTGCTCCTATTGTTCTCTACATAAACCAAATTAGAAAAGCCTACATCACCATAAATTAAATCCTTATCACCATCGCCATCAGAATCAAATAAGGTTAAGGTTGTACCATTATGTTTAGCGCGTTTGTAATTGCGAAAACATGAACTCTTATCATTTAATAAGAATCCATTTGTATTCACTAAGTACGACATATATCCCCAGCACTCATCTCTAAAAACAAACAACAAGGAATCGCAATTGTAGTTTAACTCTTTACTTAAATTCTGATAATAGGTAATTACATTTTTGCCAAAAGGCATCAATAAAATATCAATATCACCATCCCCATCAATATCTTCAAAAGCATTTAAATCTGCGTTAGAAACAGCAATATTAGAAGAAGGCAATGTGCCCAATCCTGTATCCACCAATTGATTTCTATCCTGTTTCCACAAAAGCTTTCCAGGTTCTACACTTACATTTTTTAGAATCCTTATCCCATTAGATGAAATATATTTATCGGGCTCGGGCTGTGCATTATAATCTACCTCAGTAAATATATCATCCTTCCCATCGCAGTTATAATCTTTTATAACAACCCACTTAAACAAAGGAGGAAACTGACTTTCGTACATAGGAGCATATACATATTTGCCTCCCTTATATAAATAGGTGAGCACTTTATTGCCATACCTGTCAAAAACAAACAAATCTTTTATTCCATCGCCATCTAGTTCTAAATTGTACATCTGAGGCGAATTTAATCCTCCTGTAAAGGGATACAACAAGGTATCAGCACCATTCATGCTGATGCTCGCTTTATTCTTTAAATTGAATTGTACCGGCTGTGCAAAAAGAAAGATAGGGAGGCAAAATGTGAACAAAAGAGTGTGAATTTTTTTCATGACTAGCTTAATTTTGATGCAAGTTAAAGATTGTCCGCCAAAATTATTATTTAATATTTCTTAAAATGCAGATTAAAGAACTGTACCAATTATACTTAGAACACCCTGTTGTTTGCACAGATACGAGAAAATTAAGTCCCAATTGTTTATTCTTTGCCCTAAAAGGTGGCAATTTTAACGGGAATTTGTTTGCCACCAAAGCCCTCGAAAATGGGGCAGCATACGCTATTGTAGATGAGCCAGAGGCCGTAAGTTCCAACAAATGCATCTTGGTTCCAGATGTATTAGAAACCCTTCAAGAACTGGCACGCTACCACAAAGAAAAATTAAATATTCCCATCATTGCCATTGTTGGTTCAAACGGAAAAACCACAACCAAAGAATTAATCAATGCGGTGCTACAAACCAAGTATAAAGTACTAAGCACACCAGGCAATTTTAACAACCATATTGGCTTACCCTTAACCCTATTAATGCTCAATGCTTCGCATCAAATTGGCATTATCGAAATGGGTGCTAATCATGAAAAAGAAAACGCTTTACTCTGCTATATTGCTCGGCCAACACATGGCATTGTAACCAATAATGGCAAAGACCATTTAGAAGGATTTGGCAGTTTAGAAGGGGTAATAAATTCCAATGCAGAGCTTTACGATTACCTCAAAACACACGGGGGAATAGCCTTTGTAAACGCAGCAGATAAAGTTCTTTTAGAGAAAAGCATCGCCTTAAAAAATCGCATTCTCTATAAAAATGCCATCAGCGAATCGGTTCAGACCGAAGAAACATTTTTACATGCCAAAGCATTTCAACCCAATATTGTCTTCCATCTTTTAGGCACAGAAATCATTAGTCCCCTAAGCGGAGATTACAACTTTGATAACATACTTGCTGCGGTTAGCATAGGCCTTCATTTCGGTCTGAACCAAGACCAAATTAAACAAGGAATTGAGTCTTATGAACCGCAAAATTTGCGCTCTCAAATCATCCAAAAGGAACACAACAAAATATTCTTAGATGCTTACAATGCCAATCCAAGTAGCATGGAGCTTAGCATTAAAAATTTCTTGGCCATGCCTGGTAATGATAAAATTCTTTGCCTAGGCGATATGTTTGAGCTTGGTGTATATGAAGCAGAGGAGCACCAACACCTGGTTGATCATTGCCAGCAATTAGGCCTTAAAAATGTACTATTGGTAGGTAAAGCTTTTTCAAAAACAAATAGCAGCTATCAAAAATTTGAGCAAACACAGGAATTGGCCGACTATTTTACTGCAAATCCACCTCAACAAAAATTCATCTTCTTAAAAGGTTCTAGGGGAATGAAATTGGAAAGTCTTGTAGAAAATATATCCTAAAAAACTTCCCACCTTTTGGGGTATTTCAAATTTGCTTTTTGTACATTGCCAGCAAATTTGATTTACCATGAGAAGCATTAATAAATACGACCTAATTCCTAATCAACTTTTTGTTGAAAATAGAAATAAATTTAGGGCTCAACTTAAACCCAATAGCATTGCGTTGTTTCATTCTAACGATGAGCATCCTTGGAATGGTGATGCAACACATGCCTTTAAACAAAATTCAGATTTATTTTGGCTCACTGGAGTAGATCAGGAAGACACTGTTTTAGTCATCTCTCCCAATTGCCCTATTGAAGAATGTAGAGAAGCCCTTTTCATTAAGCGCACCAGCGATATGATGGTGGTGTGGAATGGCTATAAATTGACCATGGAAGAGGCGCAAAAAGTAAGTGGCATCACCAATATTTTTTGGTACGATGAATTCAATGTTAAAATTCATGCACCCATCAATTATGCAGAAAATATTTACCTGAGTTTAAATGAAAACGACCGAGCAGTAATTGCTACGCCATACCAAAGTTTACGTTTTGCAAAAGAAATAAAAGAGCGTTATCCTTTGCACGAATACGAGCGCGCAGCTCCTATTTTACAGCGACTACGTTCTATAAAATCATCGGTAGAATTAGACCTCATGAAGGTGGCTATTGAAATTAGCAATAAGATGATTCACCGTGTGGCAAAATTTGTGAAACCTGGGGTTTGGGAATATGAGGTTGAAGCCGAAGTTATTCACGAATACCTGCGCAATAAAGCACGCGGACATTCATTTAATCCAATCGTAGCCAGTGGTGCAAACTCTTGCATTTTGCATTATGTAGACAATAACCAACAATGTAAAGATGGTGATTTATTGTTGTTAGATAGCGGTGCAGATTATGCCAATTATGCAAGTGACATGACAAGAACTTTGCCCGTGAATGGCAAGTTTACCGCTCGTCAAAAGGCAGTTTACAACGCAGTACTTCGTGTAATGAAGGCAGCTAAATCTTTATTGAAACCTGGAACATTGTTAATGGAATACCATGTTCAAGTGGGACAATTAATGGAGAAAGAATTGGTTGATTTAAAGCTAATCACCTTAGATGATATCAAAAATCAAAATCCAAAATGGCCTGCTTACAAGAAGTATTTCATGCATGGCACAAGTCATTTCTTGGGCATAGATGTGCACGATGTGGGTATGCGTTATGAACCTATGCAAGCGGGCATGACATTTAGCTGCGAGCCAGGCATTTACATTGCCGAAGAGGCTATTGGAATTCGTTTAGAAAATGAAGTTCTCATTACAGAAAATGGTTGCACAGATTTGATGCAGCATATCCCAATTGAGGCAGATGAAATTGAGGCTTTAATGAACAACTAGTGGTAGGAACTTTATTATTTGATATGGATGGCCTACTTGTAGATTCTGAGCCATTCTGGAAAATTGCAGAAAAGGAAGTTTTTGGTGCGCTCGGTCTGAACCTAAACGATGAGTTACTAAGACAAGTGATGGGGTTTCGCTTAAGCGAAGTGGTGCAACATTGGTACCATTACCAAGCTTGGCCAAACCCCAATTTTACTCAAACTGAAAACGATATTCTCGATTGCATGGAGTCTTATATGCGTAATGAGGTGATAGCATTGCCCGGCGTAATTGATTCTCTCAATTATGTGAAAAAACACAATTACGCCTGTGCCTTGGCTTCGTCATCTTCTATGCGACTCATAAATGCGGTGGTAGACAAATTGAACATCCGCGACTATTTTGATTTACTGTATTCTGCCGAATTTGAACCCTATGGCAAACCTCACCCTGGAATTTTTATTACTGCAGCAAAAAAATTAGGTTCAGACCCAAAACATTGCTTGGTGATTGAAGATTCTGTGAATGGTGTTATTGCTGCAAAAGCCGCAAGAATGCTATGCGTTGCAGTACCAGAGGCAGAGAAACAAAACGACCCAAAATTCTCTATTGCCGACTATCAACTGAAAACATTAGAAGAATTTCCGGTTTTACTTAGAAATCTGTAACTTGCCCTTGTTTAAGTATTTGTTTCTTTCCGTCTTAATTTTTAAATGGGATGAGTCAAGAATTTTTCTATAAGGCTTTAGTAGATAGCCTTCCTGATATGGTTTGGGCATTTGATACCAACTTTAAATTAGTAGTAGCCAATGCCGCATTTTTCGATATGAGAAATAGTCTTTATGACAAACCTATCAAAATAGGTGATGATATATTTTCACATGTTTCTGAGGAAACCGTTAAAAGGTGGAAACCACTTTACCAAAAAGCATTGCACGGGGATAGAATTATTGAAGAAGACCCAAGGCTCATTCAGGGCATAAAAATGATTAGACGGCTTAGCTTAAACCCTGTTTATAACAATGAAAATGAAGTTATTGGATGCATGGGAATTACCTATGATATTACCAATGAATCATTCTTAGAAATGAAGCTCAATGCATCCTTAGATAGCCATCATCAACTTATCCAATCCTTAAAGCAACAATTTAACTTACCATTGGCTAATTTTTACAACCTGTCCAATAAGCTTTTAGATGTAAAAGATTATAGCCAAAGCGATCAAAGCACCATGGTGTTTTTGTTAAATGAAGAGCTTACTAAAATTGGAAATAAATTGAAAGAGTTTAAGGAAATAATAGACAAATAAGCAAGCCTATTTACCTAAGTTTTCCAACATCACTTTAGTCATACCATCTAAATCAAAATCTGGCTTCCAACCCCAATGTTCGCAAGCCTCGGCATCGTTTATACTTTGCGGCCAACTATCTGCAATGGCTTGCCTAAAATCTGGTTTGTAGCTAATGGTAAATTCTGGTATATACTTGCGAATACTTGCTGCAATATCTTCTGGATTAAAGCTTATGCCGCTTACATTATAACTGCTTCTAATTTTTACCTTTTCTGCAGGTGCCTCCATTAACTCAATGGTAGCCCTAATGGCATCTGGCATATACATCATTGGCAATGCTGTTTCTGCACTCAAAAAGCATTCGTATTTTTGATATTTTAATGCCTCATGGTAGATATGAACCGCATAATCTGTGGTTCCTCCACCTGGCGCACTCTTCCAACCTATTAAGCCAGGGTAACGTATACTTCTTACATCAACACCATATTTTTGGTGGTAATACTCGCAATATCTTTCTCCAGCTTGCTTGCTAATACCATAAATGGTATTAGGCTCCATTACGGTGTATTGTGGGGTTAAAACCCTTGGTGTACTTGGACCAAATACCGCAATAGAACTAGGCCAGTAAACTTTTTTAATAATTCCTTCTTTGGCTAAATCTAACACATTAAACAAGCCATTCATATTTAAATCCCAAGCAAATTTCGGGTTTTTCTCGGCAGTAGCACTTAACAAGGCAGCTAATAAATATACTTGAGTAATATTGTATTTTTTGATAATGCTGTGCAAATTGGTCTGATCCAATACATCTAAGGTTTCGAAGGGCTCTAACTGATTCTCCATTTTGCGCACATCGCTGCACACCACATTTTCTGAACCATAATTTACCCTAAGCGTTTCCGCCAATTCAAGACCTATTTGGCCGTTTGAACCAATAATTAAAATTCTTTCCGTAGACATATTCTGTGTTAAAGCTTCGAAATTATGAAAATCTTTGATTAATAAAGGCGCAAATAAGAAAAAAGCCAATGAAATTCACAACAATTCGCTAAAATTGCGGTTCTTTCCAAAAAATGGGCAAACAGATTTTAATTACAGGCGGAGCAGGATTTGTGGGATCAACCTTATCCATTGGCTTAAAACAGCGCTATCCTCATTATAGGATTATTGCGCTAGATAACCTGCGTAGGCGCGGATCTGAGCTTAACTTGGTGCGTTTAAAAGAGGCCGAAGTTGAATTTGTACATGGAGATATTAGAAATCCAGAGGACCTCATAGAATTTAGCCAATTAGACTTTATCATTGATGCTTCGGCTGATCCAAGCGTTTTATCTGGCATTAATTCTCCAGTGATGCCGCTTATTCAAGCTAATTTAAACGGAACAGTAAATTGCTTGGAATTGGCGCAAAGAACAAACGCTGCTTTTATCTTCCTTTCCACAAGTAGAATTTACCCAATAAAAAATTTAGAAGCTGCGGCTTTCGAGGAGTTAGATACTCGCTTTGTTTGGAAGGATGAGCAAAGCCTTAGGGGCATTTCTTCTAAGGGAGTTAGAGAGGATTTTCCGTTAGAAGGAAGCAGAAGCTTTTATGGCACCACCAAACTAGCTTCAGAATTACTCATAACAGAATACAATGAACTTAAAGGACTAAAGACCATTATAAACAGATGTGGTGTAATAAGCGGACCTTGGCAAATGGGCAAGGTAGACCAAGGGGTGCTGGTATTGTGGCTTGCAAGGCATTTCTTTAAAGGCCAATTGTCTTATATTGGTTATGGTGGAACAGGAAAGCAAATGAGAGATGTAATGCATGCCCACGACCTGTTAAATCTGATAGACCATCAGATTCATCATGTTGAGGTATACAATAACAAAACCATGAATGTGGGTGGTGGATTAGATTGCTCTTTTAGTCTTCTTGAACTCACAAAATTATGTGAGGAGGTAACAAGCAACAAAATCTCTATAAAACCTGTGGTAGAAAATAGAACTGCTGATGTAAGGATTTATGTAAGCGATAATAGCTATTTAAATGAGGTAAATAATGGGGCATGGAAACCTCAAAAATCGATGAAAGACTTGGTTGCCGATACCTTTGATTGGATGAAAGCCAATGAACAAAATTTAAAGAATATCTTAAATTAAGAAAATGAATATTGCGATAATAACAGGTAGTAGCGGACTTATTGGAGGAGAATCTGTTGAGTTTTTTACCAAAAAATTCGACCTCGTTGTGGGCATCGACAATAACCTTCGTTCCTACTTTTTTGGTGCAGATGGTTCTACCATTTGGAATAAAAATAGGTTAGAAGAAAAGTATGGCAATTTTAAATCATACGATACCGATATTAGAGATTATGCTGGATTAGAAAAAATATTTCATGAGTTCGGTTCAGACATTAAGTTAATTATACATGCTGCTGCGCAACCTAGCCATGATTGGGCCGCAAAAGAACCATTAACAGATTTTGGCGTAAACGCAACGGGCACTTTAAACATGTTAGAACTTACCCGCTTAAATTGCCCAGATGCAGTGTTTATTTTTACTTCTACCAATAAAGTGTATGGCGATACGCCAAATGCTTTGCCTTTGGTGGAACTAGAAAAAAGGTGGGAAATTGATGAATCGCATGCTTTTTTTGCCCATGGCATAGATGAAACCATGAGCGTTGACCAAACCAAACATAGTGTTTTTGGCGCTAGCAAAGTGGCGGCAGATATTATGGTGCAGGAGTATGGAAGGTATTTTGGCATGAAAACTGGCGTGTTTAGAGGGGGTTGTTTAACCGGACCAAACCACAGCGGAGCGCAATTACATGGCTTCTTGGCTTACCTGATGAAATGTGCCATTATGGGTAATCATTATACCATTTTTGGCTACCAGGGAAAACAAGTAAGAGACAATATTCACAGTGCCGATTTGGTGAACATGTTTTGGCACTATTACCAAAATCCTCGTCAGGGTGAAGTATACAATGCAGGTGGCGGTAGGTTTGCCAATTGTAGTATGCTTGAGGCCATTGATTGGTGTGAGAAAATAAGTGGCAAAAAAATGAGTTATAGTTATTCTGAAACCAACAGAATAGGCGACCATATTTGGTATATAAGTGATGTAAATAAATTTAAATCACATTACCCTAATTGGGATTGGAAATATAACCTAGAAGCTACATTGGTTGAAATGCATGATAAAATGAACGAACGAATGATAGTTAAGGATTGTTAAAAAGATGAATTACGATAGAATATACGAATACAGGTTTAAGGGTGTTGATAGAAATAAAAAACTGTCGACCTGGAAAATAATTGCTGAATTTATACATGAAAAACTAGGAAAACCTAGCTCCATGATTGATCCAGCAGCGGGTGATTGTGAATTTATAAATCAAGTACCTGCTAAAGAAAGATGGGCTGTTGATATGGGCGAGCATACCAAACGTGCGGCTCAAAGCGATGTAAAAGTGGTGATAGGAAATAACCTAGATGTAAGCTTACCGCTCAATTATTTTGAAGGGGTTTATGTTTCAAATTTTTTGGAGCATTTGCATAGTCAAGAGGACGTAGCTAATTTCCTTGAACGCATGTTTGCTATCTTAAAACCAGGTGGTAAAATTGCCATTATGGGCCCCAATTTCAAATACTGTGCAGCTAACTATTTTGACTTTGCAGACCACACTGTAATCCTTACAGAATTAGGTGTTGCAGAGCACTTATATGGCGCAGGATTTGAGGTAAAAGAGGTTCATGATAGGTTCTTACCTTTAAGCTTTAGAGGCAAAATTCCTGTGACAGATTTTCTGGTAAAAATGTATTTTCAAATGCCTTTTGCTTGGAGATTTATGGGAAAACAATTTCTCCTAGTGGCACAAAAACCCATGAAATAGTTTCATGAAATTAAGTGTAGTTATACCCGCCTATAATGAGGCAGAAAGCATTGTAGAAACTTTAGAGAAACTTTATGCTACTTTGATTCAATCTAATATTCCACACGAAATTGTGGTGGTAAATGATAACTCCAAAGACAACACTTTAGAAGTTCTTGAAATCCTTCAATTAGCTATTCCTACACTAGAGGTATATACCAATAAAGGTCCCAACGGTTTTGGCTACGCAGTAAGATATGGCCTAGAAAGATTTAAAGGTGATTGTGTAGCTGTAATGATGGCCGATCTAAGTGATTCTCCAGACGATTTAATCCTCTTCTATAACAAATTGTTAGAAGGACATGATTGTGTGTTTGGAACCCGCTGGAGTAAGGGCGGCAAGGTATTCGATTATCCAAAACATAAGCTTTACCTGAACCGATTCTTCAATAATTTGGTGAGGATCATGTTTGGCATTAAATACAATGATGTAACCAATGCCTTTAAACTCTATAAAAGAGAAACGATTGAGGGCGTTAAACCTTTCATGTCGCCACACTTTAACCTTACAGTAGAAATCCCCTTAAAAGCTATTATACGCGGCTATACCTATGCAGTTGTACCAAACACTTGGACCAATAGAAAACACGGGGTGTCTAATCTTAAGATAAAGGAAATGGGAAGCAGGTATTTTTATATTCTATTATACTGCCTCATAGAAAAATCATTTGCCCAAGATGATTTTAAAAAGAAGTGGCAATAAATTTTATTTCTGCGAAGGTTGCCCAACCCTAAAGCCTTCTTCTACACTTTTACCACGCAATTCTACAGAATCTATAAAGTAATAGGTGCTTGGGAATTTATCCCAACACAAATTGGTTTGCTTGGATACATGAAACTTAAAATTGCCCAAACTTCTTTCTTCTAATATTTCATTTGGATAAGGTTTTGGCTTTAATAATCCCTGCTGCAAACTACCATCTGCAAACAATTTAAAGAGTAAAAATCCACTTAACAATGCCCCCAAAACAGGCAAGGCAAAGCTTGGCATTTTAAAAGGAATTCTGTCGCCTATAAAATAAAAAACAAAGGCCAAACTGCTTACCATATAGCCAAACAAAAACCTTGGATGCGGGCCATTTAAAAAGATTAAAAGAAAGCTTACCAGCACAAACAAAATGGGCCAAATGGCTTTCTTATTTTTGGGCATAAAAAACAATAACACAGGTGTGCTTGCCACAAATCCCGCTACCAGAGCCATGTTAAGCATATCTAACCTACTCAACCAAATAGGCATCCACTCCCAAAACCGCATCTTTTGGGTTACATAGATATCTTGTCCGCCTACCTTACCCCAACTGCTTAAAACAATCTTATCAAAATCAAAATAATAGCCCGGCACTTTCCAATCAACCTTAAACAAGTCGATGCCGTTAAACGGGTACAAGAGGTAACCACAAATGAGCACGTTTCCAATAATCCATGGAACTAAAAATACTAAAGCCACCAAGATAGATTTTGCCAAAAGAGAAAATTCCTTTTGCCTTACAAAATGGATAAACCACAAGAAGGGAAGCATAAAAAATACAATGGCAGTTGCCTTCACAGTTAGCACCCAACTAATAAGTAATATTAACAAGAGATAGCTACTCTTTTTCAAATCATTTCGGTTCGAACCGATGATAAATAAATCGATGGAAAGGTAGATCATGAGGGTGACTACAAAATCTGGTGTAACCGCGCCAACAAAGGCTGTTTTTAAAGACAGGATAATAAATGCAGCAAAGAAAAATCGCATCCATTGATGGCCTACAGAGATGGGTTCTGAGCAATAAAACCAAGAAAACATGCTGATAAAAAACACCGCATTCCCAACATAAACAGATTGAACCCCCAGCCAAGAAAAACCCAAAAAGGCATGCATATTAAACCACCAATTATTGTTTGCTAAGGGCCTATTAAAATTACCCAAACCCAAAATATTGGGAAAATTTTCTGCCCATTTAATGGCTTGCAAATGATAATCTGAAATGTCGCCAACACCTGGTCTACCAATGATGGAGAGCAATGCCGCAATAAATAACAAAACAAAAACACCTTTATGTTCTATTATTTCTATCCATACTTCTTTAAGCCATATTCGGCAAATTTTATGGGCACCAATCAAGCAGGAAAGAAAAAACAAATGAAGGTAAATATCTATGCTAAAAAACAAATGATAGATGCCTATAATTGGGCTCATGGCAGCTAATCCAATGATAGGGAAAATAGCAAAATGGAGATTTTGATTTAGAGGTAAACCAGCCCATTTTTGCAAATAGCTCCAACTAAATTTTCCTATTAAAAAGGATAGGGTCAGACCGTAAAAAAGAAGAAACGCACTTAGCAGCATGCCGCAAAGAAAACAAAAAGATTTACTTAATTAAAGGTAATACCCAATTTGCGAAGTTGCCTTTTAATAAAATTCTTAGCTCCTTCCTTAATGGGGGTTAATGCCTTCTTTACCGCGCTATCTGTTGGGCGCGCTTTAAAAACGGTATCATGATACTTGGCTGCATCTTCGCGCAATTGGGTGTAATAATAGGCGTAAAACGATTTACGCGTTACATTTTCTGGCACTTGAATAGCTGCATAACCATGGTAGCTAATTTCGTTGGTTTCAAAAATTAAACAGCGGTTATAAGAAGGCAAAACTTTCTTATCCAAATTGGTCATATCTGCGTTCCACAACTCTGTATGGCCGCCATATTCTTCCTTCCAATCTTTGTTAAAAAAAACCAACAAATTTATGCGGCGATGGATGCCTCTATCTGCATGAATATTAAAATCGATATGTATGTCCAAAAAGCTACCATTACTTCCTTGGTGCAGGCCACCACCTAAGGCATCTGGCACACTAAATAACTCAGGAATTCCTGTAATTTCACTCATCAATTTACACCATTCTAAGGAATGAAATTCTTGCTTCAATTGTTCAAAAATGGTAGGAAAATCCTCGAAATTTGAGCCTTCCGCTTTGTATTCATTTACCCCTTTATACTTTTTGTTAAAGACATCTTCCTTGGGAAAACTATTATAAATTTCTTCTGCAACCTCGGGCATTAATATTCCATCAATTACCACATGCCTGTATGGCTTGGCTTCATTAAACGAATTTCTCAAAATTGCCACACTGCTTTCAGTAAATAGGCTTGTATTAATTATTTGCATGACGTCACAATTATTGAACGCAATTTAGAATATTTCTAAACAAAACTGCTTAAAAAAGAAAAGCCACTGAAGGAATTTTACATCCAACAGTGGCTTTTTACAAAACAATTTTATTTATGCTTTTGCTTGTAATGCTTGTAGCATGGCCGAACCAATCTCTGCTGGAGATTCTACAACGGTTAACCCACACTCGCGCATGATGGCCATTTTAGCAGCAGCAGTATCATCCTTACCTCCAATGATGGCACCTGCGTGACCCATTCTTCTACCTGCAGGGGCAGTTTGACCAGCAATAAAACCTACAACAGGCTTTTTGTTACCGTTATCCCTAATCCAACGAGCAGCGTCTGCCTCGTAGCTTCCGCCAATCTCACCAATCATAATAATGGCATCGGTTTCTGGGTCGTTCATTAACAACTCCACTGCATCTTTAGTAGGCGTTCCAATAATTGGGTCGCCACCAATTCCAATGGCAGTACTAATTCCTAATCCAGCTTTTACCACCTGATCTGCAGCTTCATAAGTTAAAGTACCCGATTTAGATACAATACCTATGCGACCTTGTTTGAAAACAAAACCTGGCATAATACCAACTTTAGCTTCACCTGGTGTAATTACACCTGGGCAATTTGGTCCAATTAACCTGCAATCGCGCGATTTAATGTATTCCTTTACAGAAATCATGTCGTTTACTGGAATACCCTCAGTAATACAAACAATCACTTTAATACCTGCATCTGCAGCTTCCATAATGGCATCAGCAGCAAAAGCTGGTGGTACAAAAATGATGGAAACGTTAGCACCTGTGGTGTTTACAGCATCCATAACGGTATTAAATACAGGCTTATCTAGGTGCAATTGACCTCCTTTTCCAGGAGTTACACCACCCACAAGTTGCGTTCCGTATTCAATCATTTGTTGCGCATGGAAACTTCCTTCGCTACCGGTGAAACCTTGAACAATCACCTTAGAATTTTTATCTACTAATACTGACATATCTTCAATTTTGAGGAGGCAAATATGAACTATTTTTTTGAAAAGAATCTAATTTTTAGCCAATAATTGTGTTTCAATGGCATTTAGAAACAACTCACGGTTAATTGGCTTGGTGTGATAATCATTCATACCTACTTCTAAACACTTCTTTTTTTCTTGTGAATCATCCTGTGCAGTGATGCCAATAATAGGAATATTCCGCATATTGGAGAATTCGCTGCGGTTTCTTATATGCTGGGTAGTCTCTATTCCATCCATTTCTGGCAACCTTACATCCATTATTGCAATATCAAAGGAATGAGTACGCATACTTGCCAAAGCCGATAGTCCGTTACCCACAACAGTTACATTGTATCCTTCTTTTTCAAGCAACTTGGCAAACAATGTTTGGTTAATTAAATTATCCTCAACCACTAAAACATGGTATTTCTTTGGCTCAAAAATGCGGTTCATCGATTTACCCGATTTAAATTCCATTTCATTTCCGTCTAAATCCTCTACTTCTATTTCTAGGATAAAACTGCTACCTACACCTTTTTCAGAAATCACTTCAATGTGTCCCTTCATTAGATCACTCAAGTATTTTACATTACTCAGGCCTATCCCAAAACCAGCCTCAATAGCGTTTTCTTTATTTACCTTTTTAAATAAATTCTTGATTTCCTTTTCACTCAATCCTTCACCTTCATCTATGACAGAAAACTGAATGGTACTTAAACGTTTGCCATCCTTTACTCTTGAAGCACTCTGTTTTACTTCCACTTTTACAACACCCTTCTGGCAATAATTAACAGCATTGCTCAACAAATTTTGCACCATAATCAAAATCTTTTGCCTATCGGCATTTATGGTTTGAGGTACTCCCGGATAAACCATTTGGTTAAACAGCAATCCCTTATTCTTACACTTGGTACTATAGATTTTAAAGAGCTCCTCCAACGACATCAACAAATTAAAAGGAGCAGCCTGTGGATACGCTTCCTTTCTATCAATTTGCAAAAAGGTGATGAGGTTGTTTAAGACAAACATTAAATCATCGCTGCTTTGTTTTATATAGGAAAGATAGTCTTTCAACTCTGTAAAAGTCTTGCTCTCTAGCGCTAATTGGCTCATGCCCACAATACCATTTAAAGGGGTTCTAATTTCATGGTTCATCTGCTGCAGTACACTGGTCTTTGCACGACTCCCCATTTCAAACAACTTATTTTTCTTATTCAGGCTCAGCAAATAAAACACCAACGCAACAATCAAAATCAAGAAAAACATCACCACAGAAACAGCCACCAAAAGCAAATTTCTGCTCTCGAGTTCCAACTCTTGTTCGTGTATTTTAAGTTGATTAATTTCATTCTCTTTCTCCATCAACTTTAGTTTCTGAGATTTCCTATCGTTCTCATATTCTGCTGCAGCAATTCCAATCTCCGACCTTTGTGCTTTGTTTAAAATGAGGGAATCATGCTGGTTTTTTAAACTTTGGTAATAGACCTGCTTTTTGGTATCGTTCAACTTTCCATAGGTAATAGCAGCAACCTCATAAATATCCGAAATCTCCGTCAAATTTGAATTCTTTTTTGCCACATCCAATCCCAAGACAACATAGTAGCTAGCAGAATCTAATTTCCCTAATTGACTGTAAGACCTAGCCAAATTAGACAAAACCAACAAGAGCGCCCTTGAATCTCCTATTTGATAATCGATTCTATATGATTCATGAAAATAGGGCAATGCTTTTTTTGCTTGTCGGCGAGACAAATACACAATACCAATATTATGCAAGGCAGAGGATATATCATATGAACTACTTCGTTTTCTGAAAACCTCCAATGCGTTTGAATAATGATACAAAGCCTTTAATTGATATCCTTTAACTTGATAAATATTTGCTAAATTATTTTCAATCTCAGCAATAATTAGTTCATCACTCGTACCCTTATACAAATCGAGTGAATGCAAATAATACTCCTCCGCTTTGGTGGTATTATTTAAATCCATATACAAAGAACCAATATTGTTGTAGGTACGGGCAGCACGCACTTTGTCTCCTATTTGCTCAGAAATCTTTACAGAAGCAATATAATAACGCATGGCCTTGCTATAGTCGCCTTGCATATAGGCATAATTACCCAAACTATGGTAAGCGTATGAAACCGCAAATGGCTCCTTGCATTTTAAACCCAAGGCCAAACCCGTTAAAAAATGTTGCTTGGCTTCCACAAAATACCCACCATTCTTTGCCAAAATTCCAAGCGTTACCTCAGCAACAGATTTACCTTTGCAATAATCAATTTTATTGGAAATGGCTAGCGACTGACGTGCATAATTTCCAGCCTTGGTAGTATCCAAATGCTTCACACAATTAGCCAGACCGTTTAATATATCGGCACGTTGCAAATCGTTTGCAAATGGCAACAAACTTTCCAAACTATCCTTCTCATTCTCTGCCTGACCAAAGGCCACCAGGTTGAATGATAAAAATAATAAACCAAAGAAACAGCCTAACAATCTCATTTTAAACTTCATGCCCATACTAAAATAGGCACCTAAAATAACTAAGTAAGCTTAGTTAAACTAATTTTTTTTACGATGCGCCTAATAATTCCTCCCAATAGGCCACAGCCCTTCTTGTATGGGGTATCACTATTGTTCCGCCCACAATATTGGCAACAGCAAAAATTTCAAACATTTGCGCATTCGTTACACCTATTTCTGCACATTTTCCAAGATGATACTTTATGCAATCGTCGCATCGCAAAACCATACTTGCCACCAAACCCAACATTTCTTTGGTTACAGTTGGTAGGGCTCCCTCTTCATAGGTATTAGTATCTAAATTAAACAACCTTTTTAAAACCAAATTGTCTGAACCAAGAATTTTTTCATTCATTTTTTCTCGGTAAGCATTAAATTCTTCAACTTCTTTCCGGTTTTCCATATTTATTTTTTACTCCTTTATAAATTAAGCTCAATATTGGGGTCCCAAAAGTATTTTTCGAAATCTTTAAGTCCCTCGTTTTCTATAACTAACCCCTCTTCCTCCAACAATCTTTGCATTTCATTTATATCTGCAAAATGCTGTTTTCCTGTTAACAATCCCACCTTATTAAGTACCCTATGTGCTGGTACCCAATTCTCTTGTTGGTGAGCTGCATTCATGGCATATCCTACCACCCTTGCACCTCTGGCAGAGCCTAAGTACCTAGCAATGGCGCCATAAGAACTCACCCTACCTCGTGGAATCAATCTTACCACATCGTATACATCTTGAAAAAAATCTCTTTGCTCCATCTATGCTTGCGTTCGGCCCTAACTTTTATGTTTTACAAATCAAATGCTATGTTTGACAAATGCAAGCAACAATTAACCCACAACAACTCCTTAAAAAACAATTTGGCTTTGACGCTTTTAGGCCACTTCAGGAGGAAATTGTGCAAGATGTACTTCAACATAAAGACACCTTAGTGCTCATGCCTACAGGAGGTGGAAAATCTATTTGCTTTCAATTGCCTGCCTTATTGTTGCCCAATATTACCATTGTAGTTTCTCCTCTTATTGCGCTTATGAAAGACCAAGTGGAGGCCCTAAAAGCAAATGGTGTTAAGGCAGATTTTTTAAATAGTAGCCTTAACGAATCTGAACAATATCAATTAATAGAAAACCTAACATTAGGACACATAAAATTACTATATCTTTCTCCAGAAAAACTATTAACCCTCATCCCATTATTCAATTCACAAATAAAAGTTTCTCTCATAGCCATAGATGAGGCACATTGTATTAGTCAGTGGGGTCACGATTTTAGACCAGAATATACCAAGTTAAAACTCCTCAAAGAAACCTGGCCCAATGTGCCAATTATTGCACTAACAGCTACGGCCGACAAGATTACGCGGCGAGATATAGTGAGCCAATTATGCCTTAAAAACCCTACCATTTATGTAGCAAGTTTTGATAGACCTAATCTAAGTTTAACCGTAAGATTTGGAATTAAAAAGAAAAAGAAACTAGAAGAAATAGCAAGCTTTATTAATGCCCGTAAAAATGAGTGCGGAATCATCTATTGCTTAAGTCGCAAATCAACCGAAGAAATGGTGCATGATTTAATGCTGCTAGGAATTAAATCTGCCTACTATCATGCTGGCATGAGCTCTGAAGATAGGTCGCGCGTGCAAGAAAATTTCATCAGAGATAAAACCAAAATTATCTGCGCAACCATTGCCTTTGGAATGGGTATAGATAAAAGCAATGTGCGCTTTGTAATACATAATAACTTACCCAAAAATATGGAAGGTTATTACCAAGAAATTGGAAGGGCAGGAAGAGATGGATTACCTAGTGATACCCTTTTATATTACAGCATTGCAGACGTTATTCTGCTCCGAAGTTTTATAGAAGACAGCGGACAAAAAGATCTCAACTTAGAGAAGCTTAACAGAATGCAGCAGTATGCAGAAACTCCCATTTGTAGAAGAAAAATTTTGCTCGCTTACTTTGGCGAAACCCTAGAACAGGCTTGCGGAAATTGTGATGTTTGCAAAGAACCGCGTAGCACTTTTGATGGAACCTTATTGGCACAAAAAGCCCTGTCGGCCATGCTGAGAACCGACCAAAAAGTAGGGGTAAATATTCTCATTGATATCCTCCGAGGATCTAATAGGAAAGAGATTATTGAAAATAATTACGACCGTATTAAAACATTTGGTGCAGGAAAAGACACAAGCTTTCATGATTGGCAACAATACTTGGTTCAAATGCTCAATATAGGCTTAATGGAAATCGCCTACGATGAAGGGAATTTGCTTAAAATTAGCGCGTTTGGACAAGAAGTACTTTATGGGAAAAAGACCATAGATTTGGTTCATACCGAACCTAAAAAAGCATTTGAACCTGTGCCTAAAAAAGTGGCTGTTGCAGAGGTAAGCAAGGAAACAACAGAGGATTTGTTCGATTATTTAAGAGGGGTAAGAAGGCACTTAGCAGAGAAGGAAAATGTTCCAGCTTATATTGTATTAAACGATGCTTCATTATTAGACCTTGCCAAACAAAAACCCATTTCTCTTGGCGACTTACTAAATGTAACTGGATTTGGTGAATTTAAGATTAAAAAATACGGAAATGCCTTTGTAAAAGAGATTAAACAATGGCTAAAATCAAATGAAGTAAAATTACCCAAACAAGATACCTATAAAGAAACACTTAATTTATTGAACAGCGGTTTTACTTTAGAAGAAATTGCTGTTTCGAGGCAGTTGCACGAAAGCACTATCTATTCTCATATTGCCCATTTGTTTAAAACGAGCCAACTCAATTCAATAGATAGCTACATTAACCAAACAGAAATTGCTTATGTGAGAGAAGCTGTGAAAATTACCGGTGAAAAGAAATTATTAGCTCCCATTTATACTTTTTTAAAAGAAGAAATCCCGCACCACATCATACGACTTGGTTTGGCTTATTTAGAGAAGGAAGAGTCTGATGCTCTAAAAGTCTAAGCCCAATGAAAAGTAATAAAGGGGTTTGCTTGCAACCTCTCCATCTTGAATTCCCCACGCGGTATCAAACCTTAAAAAATACCCAAACAACTTGGTGCGCAGACCGCCACCAACACCTGCTACTATTGGGTCTCTTACGTTAATCACCTTGGCTTTTATAGGTCCGTTTACATAATCCTTTTGATTAAAAGTATTGTCATCGCTATACGGATTTGAACCCACCCAAGCCGAACCAATATCAAAAAATGGAACCACTTGAAAATTATTTAGGAACTCACTTCTTAGGGGTCTATTTAGCGCATATTGAAACAGTGGAATTCTAATTTCTGTGTTCATTAAGGCAAACGAATTTCCATTGCGTATGTTCTGCTCAAACCCACGCAAATTACAAGCCAAAGCTTGAAAAACATAGTTCTTATCTGTAGCTGTGGCTATCTCATTATTGAACCTTGCAGGCATCCAATTTTCAACTCCACCAAGATAATAAACTACTTTTCCCGGCCCAAAACTGGTGTTGGCAGTAAACCTGGTAGCCCAAATAATTTGTCGGTGAATCTTTTGATAATGCCTAAAATCAAATCCCAGAGTATTCAATTGAATATCGAGGTTCTTTACATTACTATAATGCTCATAGAATATTTTAAATCGGGTGCCATTGTACAAATTCATCCCCTTAGGTACGGTATTATCAAATACATACTCCAACTTACCACCCACCCAATGCGTGTATTTGTCTGTAGAATCAAGTGTGGCAACGTCTGTGGTCTTAATGATATCTCTGTCTTGCCTATAAAAAGTAGCTATTCTAAAACTGCTAACAGGGTTAAATGGTATCTTGAGAATATACCGTAACTCATGCGAAAGATTCTTATAACTCACAATTTCTGGACTACCTCCACTTCTACTTTGTCTATAAAAAACAAACTTATGGTCTAACTTTTTCTTTAAAGTTTCGAAGCTGGCAAAATAATCGAAGCCAGATAAATCAAATGCCACCCTTAAGCCACCAGTGATGCGATAATCCTCAAACAAATCCATCATACCCAATTTAAACATACCATTCAAACCTGGGTTAAACATCTGTTGAGCAGCTGGCGAAATTGGTTGATAATAGGTATTGATAATGCTATTGTCTATTTGTGTAATTACCTTATCAGTAAAAAAGGTGACATCGTAAAAACGGGGCGCATTAACTTTTATGGTTCTTTGCAAGGAACCTGCATCAGGATTCTTAGTTACAATAATATACTCTGGTCGTTTATAAGTAGGCTGAGTAAATTCATTGACAAAGAAATAGGCATTGGTATCCATCTTTACCCTCACCTCTTTTACCTCACTTTCTAGGTCAATGGCTACTGGCTTATCGCGGTATTCCTTAGCACCCATTTCAAAAGGTTTGGTTGCAAAACCTGTTTGCAACCTATACATATTTGGATAGGTTTCTACCTGCTCTGCCTCTGCAACCACATTCTTAACAATAGGACCATATTTTATATAATACCTGCCCTTGTCTAATACCAAATCATATACTTGTTTGCCCTGAACCGATATATCATGCGCAATAATACTTTTCTTGTAATTTGTAAGCGGATAGGTATAAACAATATCCTTGTTATGGATGATGGTATCTACTCGCTCCACCCTGTTGTCAATACTTATTTCTTTACCTTGATAAGTAAACTTTTTACCACTCCAACTTGGCGCATCTGTATAGGCCAGGGTGTCTGTTACAAGTTCTAAACTATCAAAATACTTCACTTGCAATTCTGTATAATCATATACTTCTTCTAACCTTACAGCATACCTATTTCTTACCCCATTATACTCTGTTAAATAAGCAAAATATTCTTTGTTATAATCTATAGGCTGTGTCTCATTGATATTAGGCGTATGCGTTAAGCGCTTTAATTTGCGGCTATTATTCTCTAAATCGTACTGAAAAATATCAAAGTTATTGTCTTCCTCTAAAGTAGATTTAACCCCTACTCCCAAAGAATCGTTTTTCCTATTGGAACTAAACAAAATTTTTCCGGAAAAATCAACAAACCTTGGGTACAAGTCATCATAAAAATCGGCCGTTATCTGCCTCTCTTTACGGGTTGGAATATCGTAAATAAAAATATCACTCTGGCCTTTTCTTATAGCAGAAAGAACAATGCTTCTGCCATTCTCACTAAAATCTATTCCCGTAATTTTATCGAATTTATTAAACTTTAAAGTCTCCTCTTTTTTATTCACCAAATCAACAATGCGCAAATAAATTTGAGATTTCTTTTCGTAAACATAGGCTAGCTTATCTCCACCTGCTTGCCATGCCAACAAAGGAAAACTTTGATCAATAATTAATTGATGGTATTTAATTCCGCCTTTAAACAATCGCCTGGTTTTACCTGTTTTTAAATCCATCAACCAAATGCGATACTTCCCGTTTTTATTGCTAGTAAAGGCTAAGTAATTTCCTTTTGGACTTGCCTTCATTTGCGACTGAATATAAGGGGCAATGCGCTTTTTTACTTTATACTCTCCAGTTGGAAAATCTTGTAATAAAGTAGCTTCCTTGGCATATAAATTCTTATAATAATCTATGTATTCTTTTTGTATTTCTGGAAACTCAATATTGGTTACATAATAAAATGCACTCTCATAATTGCGCGTGAGTTTTGTAATATAAACCATGTTGGCTATAAACTCCTCCCCATACTTTTCTACCAAGTATTTCCAGAGTGAATGTCCGGCAAAAATGGCATCTTTCTGACTCAATCTATTGTACCTAAACTTACCCTTAGAGGCCAATGCATCCTTCATTTTATTGTCCATGTCAACATCCCAGCTCTTAGATATATAAGATGTTAAGCCTTGGAGGTACCATTGCGGCAAATTAAGTAAAGCAGCATTTTGCAATCTTTCCTGAACCGATCCACCATATAGCAATTCATTGAGCAATACCAAGGATAATCCTTCTTTTAACTGCCTCACCAAATCTGCATGATCACCATTGAAATAAACCATTACCCTATTGTTAACCACATTGGTATAACCACCCGTATTTAAGGCAACTTCTTCTAAACCAAAATTACTCTGCTTATAATCACCTAAGGTATTGTAACAAATAATTTCTATTCTTCCTGCCAATCTATGGTCGAGCAGTTTTTCAATACCAGGCATATTGTTCTCTGCATAACGAATGCAAAAATTTGCAAGCTCCCTGCCTCCAGAATAAAAAAATGCATCGTAGTTTTCGCTGCGCAAAAAACTCCATTCAAATCGTCCATATTGAACCCTATTCTGCCCAAAAGGAGTATTTATCCCTTGCGCAAAAACCCCTGAACCCATTGGGAGTAGGATCAGCCCGAAAAAAACAAAAATCCAATTTTTGATACTCATACTAAAAATCAACCAAATTTGCATTAAAAAAGGGAAACACTCAAACTAATATCGTAAAAAACACAGGTATTTACTAAAAAACGACGCTTATTAATATAAATAATTGAGAAAAGCTTTCATAAGGAGGCACTTTTGTTGAAATTTGCCGCATGCTTCAAATTCAACGTTTTGTTTTTAACGATTTTCAAGAGAATACTTATGTGCTGTACGACCAAAGTCTTCAATGTGCAATTGTTGACCCTGGGTGCTATAAGCAGGAAGAAATTAATACCCTTACCAGTTTTATTAAAGACCATCAACTTACTCCAAGTTTATTATTGAATACCCATTGCCATATAGACCATATTTTGGGCAACCAATTTGTTTCTCAAAATTATCACTTGCCTTTGTATTTACATAAGGGTGAGCTTGCCACGTATAAAGATACCGACAGATGGGCTGCAATGTTTGGCTTGCCAAAATTTGAATTGCCCCAAGACCTAGTTTTTATTGAGCCAGGCAGCAAATTGAAATTTGGAAACACCGAGCTAGAAGTGCTTTTTACGCCTGGTCATTCTATTGCTTCGGTAAGTTTTTATGATGCCCTTGGCAAGAATCTTTTGTCTGGCGATGTTCTTTTTAAAGAAAGTATTGGCCGAACCGATTTGCCAGGTGGAAATTTTGATATTCTTGCAAAAAGTATCACAGAGGTTCTTTATACCTTACCTCAAGAAACCAAAGTATATTCTGGACATGGTCCTTCTACAACCATTGGTCATGAAAAAAAATTCAACCCTTTTGTAAATCTAAATCAATAATTATTGTATGAAATTTCTAAAGTATACCCTTATCTCCATTGTTTCATTGCTCTTGCTCTTAGTGCTAGTTTCCTTTTTTCTTTCTAACGAAATTCGAATAGAAAGAAGCATTCATGTGAATGCAAAACCTAGCACTATTTTTCCTCTCGTCAACAATTTTAAGCTATGGAAGATTTGGAGTCCATGGCACCAAAAAGACAGCACTACGCAATATGCTTTTGGTGAAATTGAAACAGGCAAAGGAGCTAAGTTCGATTGGAATAGCAATCATTCGGAGGTGGGCAAAGGTACTATGTTAATAGAAGACTCGCGTTTAGACTCGGTGGTTGACTTTGCTCTTGAAATGAAAAATGCTGGTAAAGCACACAGTAGATTCCTGTTAACGCCAACAGATTCTGGCACCTTGGTTAATTGGAGTTTCCATAAAAGCACAGATGGAATGCCCTTTTGGACAGTCCCTTTCACCAAATTAATGCTGCCTTTTATGGCAGGATTTGTAGGCCCAAATTTTGAGAACGGGTTATTCAACCTTAAAAAATACCTTGAAGCGAATCCGCAAATAACCATTGGAAATTTTGATGCCGAAATAAGAGCATTTGGAGGCTTAAATTATGTTGGCATTAGAAGCAAAATTAAAGGGGCAGACATTGGTGCTACCCTAGAAAAATATTATGCTACATTATTGGATGAATTAAAGAAAAAAAACATCCAATGTACTGGAAATCCTTTCACCATAAATTACTTTGCCAAGGGCGACACATTTGATATCATGGCAGCCATTCCGTGTTCTGAACCTAATAGCTATAATCCACCAGTTGTATCTGCTAGCTTAGCCTCCAATAAATGGTTGGTTGTAAAATACTATGGTTCTTATGAACAAATTGGTCCCATTTACAGCAAAGGTTTTGAGTATTTAGCACATCAAAATTACAAACCTGTTGGGGCACCTTTGGAGTTTTATTTTACCGACCCAACCACAGAGCCCGATACAAGTAAATGGTATACAGAATTGGTTTTCCCTTTTATGGAGTAATCAAGTTTTAAAGGAGATGAAGCTTTGCGGCTGTCCAATTGTTTTTAACCACTTTTTGTGCAACTTTAAACCCAGCCTTTTCAGCTTCAGCAGCTAAATCTGGCAGGTCTGTATCATAAAATCCGGAAATAAATAAGGTTCCTTCTTTGGCAAGAAGCGAACTCAATCCAGCAAAGCTTCCCATTAAAATATTCTTGTTGATATTGGCTAAAATATAATCAAACTTTTGAGGGGTTATTGCGTTTAAATCTCCCTGTATAAACTCAATATCAGGCGATTGGTTCAGGGCAATATTTTCAAAAATATTTTCACTTGCCCATTCATCAATATCATTGGCCAAAAGCTTGGTAGCACCAAGTTTAGCGGCAAGTATGGCAAGTATGCCAGTGCCACTTCCATAATCAAAAATAGATTTGCCCTGCATATCACAGGCCAACATCAACTCCATAATGGTAAAAGTGGTTTCGTGATGACCCGTACCAAAAGAAGTCTTCGGTTGTATCACCAACTCGATAGGAAAACTTGGATCAGGCAGATGAAAAGGTGCTCTAATTCTAAGTTCAGAACCTATGCAAACAGCTTCAAAATTTTGCTCCCATTCTTCGTTCCAATTTTGCTGAGCAACTGTTTTTATATTGAGGTTTTTAAGGTCAAAAGAATATTTGAGCAGCACCTCATTTAAGGCCTTTTCGTCATACTCATTTTGTGGCAAATACGCTTCAAATCCTTGGTCATTTTCAATAAAACCTTCGAAACCAATTTCACCCAATTCGGCTATTAAAATTTCAACAAGAGGGCTATCACAAACTAGCTCACATAAAATATAGTTTTGCATTGATAATTAATTATTTAATTTGGCTCTAAAATATACAAAGGGATTGCGCGCAATATTAATCATTCTTATTTCAATTGCAGGTCTACTTGGGGAGATTAATGCCCAAAATTTTCGCTTTGAACGATTAAACGAACAAAGTGGATTGCCACAAATCAACATTAAAGCAATTCACCAAGGTCCGCAAGGTTACATTTGGATTGGAACGGAGTTTAGCCTTTTGCGTTACGATGGACATACTTTTGAAAGTATTAAGTCGGGAGATGAAAAACCTGTTGAGGCATCTATCATTAGCCTTCACAACAATATCAATTTAGTTGGCGCAATTTCCAATGACAAACTATTTTTATTTAAATCAAAATCCCTTGTTTCATCTATTATTGATTTTCCAAACAATACCATTGTTAAACCAAAAAAATTAATCCTATGCAATAATGAAGCTCTTATTGCTGCCGAAAATGGTTTATGGCGTTATTCATTTTCGAAAAGAATATTTGAAAATATCCATAGTGGAAGTCCAGTTACCGACATATTTGCCATAAATACCGGCAAAATATTATTCAGCAAGGTAGATGGAATACATGCTTATTATCCATTCAATGAAGCCATCGTAGATATTAATTATCAACCTAATTCTTATATCAAACATATCATACATGAGCCCTCTGGCTTAATTACCTGGATAGAAGCAGACAACACTTTCCACCATGGCAATTTGGACCTTAATCAAATAAGGAACCATCAAAGCAGGGCAATTTCTCAAACACTTGGCAGCACATGCTTTACCTATTACAAAGGCTTCTATTTACTTGGGCTTGCCGAAGGAATTTTATCCTTAGATGCTGTAGGAAATGAACATGTCATTTTACAAGAAGAGGGCAATCTCGAATCTTTAACCAACAACAGAATAAATTGCCTATTTGTAGATAAAACAAATAATTTATGGGTGGGTACTCAACTTGGAGGCATAAATTTACATAATCCCAATAGGCATAAATTTGAATTAATCTCATATATAATCAACTCTAATTTTTCAAAATGCAAGGAGATATTGAGCATTGCAGAAACTAAGAATGGACAAGTATTATTTCAAAATGCATTAGAAGGCATTGCACTGTTTGATCCAACTGAAAGGAAGATTTTAAGATGGATAAAAACTGGAGTTATTGGCAATTGCATTGTTCCAGAGAACAATCAAGATTATTTTCTGGTTGGCACGCCAGAAGGACTATATAGATTTAAGTTGGAAGAAAATCAATTTGATTTCATCAGCACTAAAAATATGGTAAAGAACTTTGAAGGTGACATTAAAAGTATTTTGTCAATAGGAAACAATCAATATTGGATGGCAGGTAAAGATGGAATGTTTTTGTACGACCTAAAGAAAGGTGAAACCTTAAAATATTTTGGCATTGGTAATTCAAATTTAGGTTCAGAAAACATCCGAAGCTTAAGAGCTTTTTCGCCCAAAGAAATCTATGTTACTACTGTTGCAGGCTTGTATATATTGAATACAGAAAGCGGCCAGTTTAAATTGGTAAATTTATCTGCCGATAAAAAACAACCCATGGTTTCGTCTGTTGCACAAGATTACTTAGGCAATATTTGGATTGGAACTGCAGGTTGGGGGGTCTATTTATTGAATAAGTCGGGAGAAATTGAGCACTTGGATAAAGAGAAAGGAATCTCTAATAACCAAATATATTCTATTCTAATGAACAAGAATAAAAACCAATGTTGGATTAGCACCAACCAAGGTTTGGGTGCCATTGATGTTAAAACAAAAAAATCTACCAATTACTATTACCACGATGGATTACAAGGAAGTGAATTTATTGAATCCTCTTGTTTGCTTAGCTCAAATGGGCATATGTTTTTTGGGGGAGTTGCGGGTCTAAATTATTTTATCCCAGAGAAGCTAAAGAATGACACCAACGAATGTAACATTGTAATAAAAAGCATTTCTACTTTTAATAACAAATTAGCAGACGCTAGCTATTATAACATTCCTTTAAGTGAGAATTATATTTCCATAGACTATACTTCCCTCGATTATTACCTCAATGGAAAATACAATTACTTTATTAAGATGGAAGGTTTGCAAAATGATTGGACAGATTTAGGAGACAGAAGGTTTGCTAGCTTTGGGCAAATGCCAGAGGGAGAATATGTTTTTAAAGTAAAGGCAATTAATCCAGATGGAAAGGAGAGTAAAAAAATACCATCCCTTGCTTTTAGAATTGTGCCTCCCTTTTATCAGATGCTTTGGTTTAAAATTTTTACAGTAATTCTAATCGCTGGACTTGGGGCATATGGAATTTATAATAGAACAAGAAAAGCCATTTTTGAAGAACAGGAGTTAAGCAACCAAAGTAAAATGATTGCTCAATTAGAACTAAAGGCTCTGCGCGCACAAATGAATCCTCACTTCATTTTTAACTCCCTCAACTCCATACAAGACTTTGTGCTTAATAACGAGGGTCAGCAAGCTGCCAGGTATTTAAGTAAGTTCGCTAAACTCATGCGAATGATTTTAGATATTTCAGAACAAACCTTCGTTAACATCAATACAAAAATTTCGTTTTTAAAACTCTACATAGAATTAGAGGCTTTGAGATTAAACAACACGCTAAACGTTCAATTTGAAATTGACCCTGAAATTGATTTGGAAGCGCTCATTCCTACTTTACTCATACAACCCCATATTGAAAATGCAATTTGGCATGGCTTGCAGTATAAGTCAGACAATAAAATTCTTAAAATCGGCTTTAAAAAACTTTCAGAAAACTTTATTGAGGTTACAGTTGAGGACAATGGCATTGGAAGAAATGCAGCAATTGCCATTAGAAACAACAAAACACAATTGCATCAGTCTATGGCAAGCAAAAACAGTGAAGACAGAATCCACACCCTCAATATTTTATTTGGTTCAAGTCCAAAAATTGAAATTGTTGATTTATATGACAAAAATAATATAGCTTGCGGAACCAAGGTGGTGATACAAATTCCGATGATCCATGGATAAAAACCCTTTAAAAACAATAATTGTAGAAGATGAATCTCGCGGTCGTAATGCCTTAAAAGCAATGCTTTCGCAGATGAAGAGCGTTCAATTGGTTGCGGAAGCAGCAAATGTAGATGAAGCCATTGAGCACATTAAAAGATATAGCCCAGATTTAGTGCTACTTGATATCGAAATGCCTTTCAAAAATGGCTTTGATTTGTTGGCAGCCTTGCCAAATAGAACTTTTGATGTAATTTTTACTACAGCGTACGACAGTTATGCAATAAAAGCAATCAAATTTAGCGCGATAGATTACTTATTAAAACCCATAGATCCGGAAGAACTTTCAAATGCCATTGAAAAAACTGCCGAAAAAAGGCAAATTGCTATGCATCAGCCTCAGTTACAAATAAATAATTTGCTTGAAAATTTAAGAACTATAAATAAACAAAACTTTAAATTATCTTTGCCTACATCCGAGGGCGCGATTTTTATTCCTATTGATGAAATAGTTAGGTGCGAAAGTGATACTAATTACACCCGATTTTTCATACTATCAGAGAATAAATCTCTTTTAGTTTCCAAAACGCTCAAGGATTATGACGATTTACTAACCGATTATGGATTTTGTAGGGTTCATCATTCACATTTGATAAACCTAAAATTCATAAAGAAATATATTAAGGGAGAGGGTGGTGTAGTAGTTATGATTGACGGTGCTGAGGTTGAAGTTTCGAGAAGGAAAAAGGAAGTTTTCCAAAAATCACTCGAAAAATATGCCAGTATTATCTAAAATGCATCCAAGTAAACAATCAAAGCTACCAGTTATTTGTTTCTCAGGATTAGGGATTATTTTTTTCTCATCTTTGTTTCGCCGATGAAAGAAAAAAAAATTGCCCTAGTATCTTTTGTACTGATATCAATCATTGTAGTAGCTCTACAATGGTGGTTGTAGTCAAAAAACACCCTGCTGAAGCCTAAACTACCCCAGTCCCCAAAAATCTTGCTACGGGTTCCCTGTAGCTTGAGTAAAGGTTGGACCGGGGCCGCGTAAGCGGCCTTTGGTTCTTTTATACAGCCTGTTACTTAAAAAAAAACTCAGTGAAAACAATTCCACTGAGTTTTTTTTTAATTTCCATAGAACTCAATCCGCTGGTTTTTAACCCTTTCATCAGCCAGATATTCGTCGTAAGTCATTCTTTTATCAATAATGCCTTTTGGCGTAATCTCCATAATCCTATTTGCAATACTTTGAACAAAGGTATGGTCATGAGAAGTAAAAATTGCATTATGCTTCCAATCCACTAAAGCATTATTAAAGGCTGTAATCGATTCTAGGTCTAAATGGTTGGTTGGTTCATCCATAATCAAACAATTTGCATTGGTTAGCATCATTCTCGAAATCATACAACGCACCTTTTCTCCTCCAGAGAGCACATTCGACATTTTAAATACCTCTTCGCCACTAAATAACATTTTCCCAAGAAAGCCCCTTATATAGGTTTCATCCTTTTCAGAAGAAAATTGCCTTAACCAATCTACCAAGTTATTATCTCCCGAAAAGTATTTTGAATTCTCATTAGGCAAATAAGAAGTGGTAATGGTTTGTCCCCATAACAATTCTCCTTCATCGTGCTTATCGTTACCCGCTAAGATTTCAAAAAAAGTTGAAATGGCAGATTGGTTTCTAGAAAGGATTGCCACTTTATCCCCTTTTTCAAAGGCAAACGAAACATCCTTAAACAAATAAGTTCCATCAGCGGTTTTCTTAGCAACGCCTTCCATTCTCAATATCTGATCGCCACACTCTCTATCAGGCCTGAAAATAATGCCAGGATACTTTCTGGTAGAAGGCTTAATATCATCAATAACTAGCTTTTCCAATAATTTTTTCCTACTGGTAGCTTGCCTAGATTTAGAAGCGTTTGCACTAAATCGCTCAATAAAATCTTGTAATTCTTTTCTTTTATCCTCTACCTTCTTGTTTTGCTCTCCCCTTTGTCTAAGGGCTAGCTGACTACTTTCGTACCAGAAGGTATAGTTACCAGTATATAACTGAATTTTACTAAAATCAATATCCGCAATATGCGTACAAACCGCATCTAAAAAATGTCGGTCATGCGAAACCACAATAACTGTATTCTGAAAGTCGGCCAAGAAATTCTCTAACCAAGTAATGGTTTCAACATCCAAATCATTGGTTGGTTCGTCCAAAAGCAAAACATCTGGATTCCCAAACAAGGCTTGAGCCAATAAGACCCTCACCTTTTCTTTTCCGTTTAAATCCTTCAACAATAATTGATGTTGAGGCTCTTTAATACCTAGGTCGCTAAGCAAATTTGCTGCATCACTCTCTGCATTCCAACCTTCCATATCCGCAAATAATCCTTCTAATTCGGCTGCCTTATGGCCATCCTCATCATTAAAATCTGGCTTCATATAAATGGCATCCTTTTCTTGCATGATATCCCACAATTTGCGGTTACCCATAATTACAGTCTGTAAAACAGGCAATTCATCAAACTCGAAGTGATTTTGCTTTAGAACGCTCATGCGCTCACCAGGAGCCATAGAAACAGAACCCGTGCTTGGGTCAATTTCTCCAGAAAGTATTTTTAAAAAAGTTGTTTTGCCTGCACCGTTCGCGCCTATTACCCCATAGCAATTACCTGGGGAAAATTTAACATTCACTTCTTCAAACAAAACACGTTTGCCATAACGCAAACTCAAATTCGCAACTGATATCATTTATTAAACTAAAAGGGATGCGAAGGTAAGGGTTCAAACTCAAATTTATGGGGAAAGAATAAAAAGGCAAGTCAAATTGACCCAAGAGGACATAAAAAAAACGGGGTCGGTTTCCCGAACCCCGCTTTAGCCTATGAAACAAATTGCACTCTACCCCTAGATGCAATTACCTTTATAACGTATAAACAATAGGTTTATTGTTTACTGTCAATATTATTAAGCACATTTAAAAGAACTTTAAAAAACGGGGCTGGTTACCCAGACCCCGCTTTAGCCTATGAAACAAATTGCACTCTACCCCTAGATGCAATTATCGTATATGCTCAGGTTATTCACCTTTTTGCATTGTAATTTCTGGGGGTAAAATTAATATATTATTTTCAATTGCAAAAGGAAATTACTATCATTTTTATGTAAAAAGGCGCTTCACCTAGGTAGGTGAAGCGCTTAGGGCCTCCTATTCCTCAATTGCATGCTTCTTAACCAATGGAATACCAAATCTTTTCTTAAGGTTATTCGACATTAATAACATCACCGGAACCAAAATTAGTGTTAAAAAGGTAGCAAAACTTAACCCGAAAATCATGGTCCAACTTAAAGGCCCCCAAAATGCTACGTTATCTCCTCCAAAATGAATATGCGGGTTTAGATGACTAAAAAGCGAAACAAAGTCTAGGTTCAGACCAACGGCTAATGGAATTAAGCCTAAAATAGTGGCTGATGCTGTTAAAATAACAGGTGTCATCCTTGTTTTTCCTGCCTCTATAATGGCTTCTTTCATTTCCATACCTTGCTCCATGAGCAAATCTGTAAACTCAACAAGCAAAATACCGTTTCTCACTACAATACCTGCCAAGGCAATTACCCCAACGCCGGTCATTACGATGGAAATGCTCATGTTAAAAATAGATAAGCCTAATAATACGCCTATGATACTGAAGAAAATTTCAGAGAAAATAATAATAGGTTTTGAAATTGAGTTAAACTGAGTTACCAAAATCAAGAAAATCAAACCAAATGAAATGAGCATGGCCTTGCCTAAAAAGCTGCCTGTTTCTTTTTGTTTTTCTTGCTCGCCAGTCATACTTACCATTACATCTTGAGGCAATGGATAACGCTTAATCGATTTCATGATTTTATCATTAATCTCATTGGCATTATAACCACTCAACACGTTTGAAGTAATGGTTACCATTCTCTTTTGATTCTTCCTTTTTATACCACCAAAGGTATTTCCATAACTCACTTTTGCTACAGAGGCCAAGGGAATTTGCCTAATCTGACCACCCATATTCATATCACGGTAGGTGATTTTAAGATTCATTAAGGCATTGATATTATTTCTTTGGTCAAAGGCATACCTCAATTGAATAGGATAATCATCTCTGGCATCTTTAAACTTAGAAACTTCAGCGCCAAAAATGGCATCACGCAATTCCTTGCCTATTACTGCAGTAGAAATACCTTCTCTATTTGCCCTCTCGCGGTCAATCTCAATCACAATTTCTGGTTTATTAGATTGCAAATCCGATTTTAACTCCTCAATTCCAGGGATAGCCAATGAATCCAAATACCTCTTGATATCTCTAGACACCAATGTTAATTGCTCAAATTCATCACCCGTAATTTCAATGTTAATGGGCTTACCTGTTGGTGGTCCGCCTTGCTCTTGCTCAACAGTAACTTCTGCACCAGGAATTCCCTTTACAGCCTCTCTTATCTTATCTAAATACTCAACAGTTGAGGCGCCATCTCTTTTACCAAATGGCACAAATGCAACAGTTACTTTACCTAAATGCGGACTCACACTAAAGTCGAAACTTTGAGGATTATTGGCACCAACAGCCACGTTTGAAATAATTGATTCTACAATTGGATTCGTGTCGCCAACAACTTTGTAAATTCTATTTTCAATTAAATTTGTGATAGAATCGGTATACACTTGATCGGTACCAATTGGCAAAGAAATATAGGTATACACAAAGTTAGGGTCGCTTTGAGGAAAGAAAACCACTTTTGGACTTCTTATTCCAGTTAATATAATAGAAAACAAAAGCAATACAATGGTTGCAACCAATGTCCAGATAGGCCTAGAGCCTTGCAATACCCATACCAATAACTTCTTATATCTTTCTTGGAAATTAGGCCAAGTAACATCTTGGAATTTTTGAATCATGCCATGCAATACAAACCTATCTAAGCAATACAATCCATATAAGGTTAACATCAAATTGCCCAATCCCCAGTTTTGGAATATATAGGATAGGCTCACAATTACTGCGAACACAATGCTGGTAATCTTAAACCCTTTGGTAATATTTCTTCTCTTCTCACCTAAGTGATGCGGCTTCATAAAATCAACCGCAAAAACAGGGTTTATAATATATGCAACCAATAAAGAGGCCAGCAATGTGACTATTAAAGTAATAGGTAAATAGAACATAAACTTACCAATTACACCTTGCCAAAATGCCAATGGAATAAATGGAGCCAAGGTAGTTAAGGTACCAGAAAGTACAGGTAAAAACACCTCACCTGCTGCAGATTTAGCAGCTTTAACAATGGGCACCTTGCCATGGTCAAAAATTCGATGGGTGTTTTCAATAACCACAATGGCATCATCAACCACAATTCCTAAGGCCAATAAGAATGAAAACAACACAATCATGTTTAAGGTAAAGCCAACTACTGGCATCACCAAGAAGGCTATAAACATTGATAGTGGCACAGACATTGCAACGAAAATCGCATTGGTAGTTCCCATAAAAAACATCAAAATAAAGGTTACCAAAATAAAGCCAATGATGATGGTATTAATCAAATCATCAAGGGTCACTTTAGTCTTCTCAGATTGGTCGCCGGTAATGGTAACTTTTAATCCACTTGGCAATGAATTTTCTTGCATGTCTTTTGTAATCTGCTTAATTTGATCAGAGGCATCAATTAAGTTCTGACCACTTTTCTTGATTACATTTAAAGTAACCACATTCTCGTGGTCTAAACGCGCATAACTTTCTTTCTCTTTAAAGCCATCTGTTATGGTAGCAATATCTTTCAAATAAATGGTTGCTCCACTGCCAGATCTAATGATGATATCACCAATCTTTTTGGCATCTGTATATTGGCCAATTACATTTACAGAACGCTTAATGCCATCCATTCTAATTTGACCACCAGAGATGGTCATGTTCTCATACTTCACGGCGTTTTCAATATCGCGCATCGTAATATCTGCAACCTGCATCTTGTACATGTCAACATCAATCTGTATCTCTCTATCTAATGCACCTACAATATCACAACGAGTAATCTCTTTCAAGCCCTCAATTCTGTCCTTTACATTCTCTGCATAATCTTTCAATTTATCCAATGGATAATCACCAGACAAATGCACATTCATAATAGGAATTTGAGAAACATCAATGTCAATAACTTCAGGTTCACGGGTTAAATCTGTTGGCAAATCCTTACGGGCTTTGTCTACAGCATCTTTTACCCTTTGCTTTGCAACAGGCACATCCACATCAGTATTAAACTCAATGTTAATCATAGAAAAGTCCTGCAAAGAAGAACTGGTCACTTGCTTTACCCCATTGATAGATTTCACTTGTTTTTCAATGTGCTTGGTAACCAAATTCTCCATATCCTTTGGTGCAGTTCCCGCATAAATGGTATTCACCAAAATTTGAGGAAAAACAACCTCAGGAAACTGCTCCTTTGGTAAGCTTATATAACTCAATATACCCGCAAGCGTAATAATAATGGTCATTATATATACGCTGGTCTTGTTGTCTATTGCCCAGCTCGAAGGTTTAAATTCTTTTATTTTATCTAACATACTCATAGTTGATTTAAAGGTAGCAACTCAAACTAGAATTTAATAAATTCATTGTCGTTTAAGTCTTGGTATCCTGTTGTAATTATTAAATCACCTACAGCTAAGCCCGACAAAATTTCTATTTTTCCTTGGTAAACTTTACCCACTTTTACATCCTTTTTGATAGCAACTTGTTTGCCATTTACCACTTGCGCTACCACTACAAAAGTTCCAGTCTCGGTTCTTTGAACTGTATTTACCGGCACCACTATCGCATTCTTTGATTGGTAATCTTTCACCTTCATTACACAAATCATATTTGGAATAAAATCATTGCTTGCAGGCAAACTTGCTTCTATGGTAAAGGTGCGGTTCATCTGACTAATCACCCTAGAAGTAAATTGGATGGTTGAAGAAATTTCTTTGTTCTCTAAATCTGGAAACAAAAGTTTTACCTCATTACCTTGCTTTATCATGCTGGCATAGGTTTCAGATACATCTGCTTTTGCCTTTAAAACTCCATTATTTACTACCCTAAAACATGGCACTCCAGGAGCAACATTCTGACCAATTTTCAAGAACACTTCATCTATCGTTCCATTAATGGGCGATTTAATCTTATACATATCCAAATTCTCCATTAAAGTATTCAATTTTTGCTCTAAATTTTCTTTGTTATTTTTAGCACTCAAATATTGAATCTCTGTTCCAACTTGCTTTTCCCACAAGGCTTTTTGCTTATTATACACATCTGTTGCAAAACTCAAGCTTACCTTTAAATCATCTATTTGGCGACGTACAATTTCTGCATCCAATTCGGCCAATACTTGGTCCTTCTTTACGTTTGCTCCGGTCTGAACCAATACGCGAGTTACTGGTCCCATTGCCCTAGCACTAATGGTGGTGTTCTGGTCTCCATCTACCCTTCCTTGCACATCAATAAAATGCTCAAAAGTCTCAACGGCTACAGGGCTTACAGCAACATACTTCACTTTTTCATTGCTTGCATTTCCACTATCACCTAAGGCCAATATTTCCTCTTCAATTGTTTTAATTTGAGAAACAATTTCGGCCTGCTTGCTCTTTAATTTTTCGAGCTCAGACTTCTTTTGCTCTAGGGTGTTTGAACCTCCGCAGGAAATTAATATTCCTAATCCAAAGATGAACGAGAGGCGGTTAATAATTCTTTTCATTTGATTTATATATTGTTATTATTTTTATTAATTGATTAAACCCAAAGCTTTTTTAAGCTCCATTTCAGCAACAAAATATTCATACACAGTGGTAAGGAAATTTGTTCTCGCAGTTTCTAAATCTGTTTGAGCAGTAGTTAATTCAAGGCTCGAACCAACCCCGTTTTTATATTTAATATCCATTCTGTCATAGATTTCTTGAGCCAACTTAAGATTGCCTCTTTGTATCTCTAACTGCTGACCACTTCTTAAGTAATTTGCTTTAGATTGGTAAACTTGTTGATCTATTACATTCTCAAAATTCTTGATATCATTCTCTGTTTTACTAATACCAATTCTTGCTTGCTGCGTTTGGGCATGCTTCTTTAATCCATCAAAAATGGGAAGTGTCATACTTAACCCAACACTGGTTCCTGGATAAAACTTGTCGTACAAGGCTCCTAAATCATCGCCAAAGGCATTCTGTTGGTGATTAGCAAACAAGAAAAAAGAAGGCAAATAACCTACTTGGTACCTCTTTTTATCCATGTTGTTCAAGGTTAATTGTTGTTGCAACATCTTGTATTCAATACGTGTGCTGTAATTTGCTTTCTCCTCAATTGCCATAGATTTTGACACCTCATACAATTTCTCCAAACCATCTGATAACACAATACTGTCATTAACAGGCAAACCCATTTGTAACTTTAATATCATCTTGGCAACCTGCAACTGATCATGAATTTTATCCTTTTGTAAACTCAAATTAGATAACTGAAGTGTTAACCTATCTACATCTACTTTTTCTGAAAATCCATTCTTATAAAATTGCTCCAAATCAGATTTAGTTTTAGTTAAACTAACTATGTTTTTTTGCATCATTTGTTCATTTGCATCAAATAGCAACACCAAGTAATAGGCCTTAGATACATTTACCTCGGTTTCTATCTGCGTTCTCGAAAGATTTAATTGCGCCAAGTTCACAAATTCTTTTGAAGCTTTTACACCCAAAATAAATGTTCCGTCAAATAACAATTGATTAGCTGATAGCGTAATTCCACTGGTATACGGACGAGAAAATGCTAATTCTAAATTATCTGGTCCGCCCATTACGGGTTGCAAAAAGTTGGGCACAACCTGAACCGGAATTTTAACATTGTTGATCAGGTTTGCACTGGCATTGATCTGCGGCAAACCCATAGCCAATACTTCATTCACCTTCTTCTGACTGGCAATTACGTCCAACTTGTTGTTCTTAAGGGAGTAGTTATTCTTCTTTGCAAAGTCAACCGCCTCCTTTAAGCTGTATTTCTGAACCTGATTCTCTTGTGCTCCAACAAAATTTGCTAATACCAGCAAATAAATAAGCACAATGCCTGATTTGATTTTCATATAATAGTTAAATAATTAAATTAAGTTTTGATAAATTTTACTCTTGTGTAAATACTTTAAACCCTTGTCTGTGCATATCGACCTCAGGTGGTATTTCATCATTTCATTGTGAATGGTTTTAATCTCATAGTCCATGGATGTGTGATTATCTGGATTGAGCATAAAATCTATTAAGTGAATATAAAACCGGGCAATTAAGCTAGCTTCCAAATCCTCATAGTAATATCCTGCAGCTTTTCCTTCAATAATGTTTGTGAGAATTTGATTGTAAATAAATTCAATTCTAAAGTGATTTAACCTATCCCATGTTGGCTTAAAGTATTTCTTTAAATCAAACAACACACTTTGGTTAATTTGCTTTTTAACATCACTAAAAGAATCTGTTATAAGCAACATTCTCTCCAATGGATTTGAAACCTCTTTGTTTAAATTGCAGCAAATTGCCTCCTCACCCAAAATATGATTCATCACGGTTTGGTCAACCAAACTGTTTTTGTCATCAAAAAATTGATACAGCGTTTTCTTTGAAATACCCAATTCGCGCGCAATATCATCCATGGTTATGCTTTTAAAACCATACTTCAAAAACAAGGTACTGGCGCCTTCAACAATCTTTTTCTTTACCTCTTCCGACATTCTTATATTTTTTTCGTGCACAAAAGTATCACCCCAAAACGGCATTGGAAACTTTTTTTGTGTAAAAAGTTTCCCGAGTTTTGCAAGTTTCTGATTTCTAAGCAAATTTATTTGATGTGTCAATTTGGTTCAGGCATTTATTAATACTAATTTTACACCCCAGAATGAAAAACAAACCCTTTTTGGTAGGTATTTCCGGAGGCAGTGCCAGTGGCAAAACCTCTTTTTTAAACGCTCTTAAACAGCGCTTTTCTGAAGACCAATTATGTATTATTTCGCAAGATAATTACTACAAACTATCATTTGAACACCAATTAGATGAAAATGGTCATATTAACTTCGATCTGCCCGAATGCGTCGATTTAGATGCATTTTCAGAAGATTTATCGAAACTTCACAAAGGAAATACCATTTATCGCCACGAATACCGATTTCAACATGAAAACCAGCAAGGGGAGCTACTTACTTTTAAACCTGCTCCTATCATTGTGTGCGAAGGTTTGTTTATTTTTTACTACGAACGCATTTTTAAACAATTCGACCTCAAAATATTCATTAGCGCAGAAGAGGAAATAGCCCTAGAAAGAAGGCTAAAGCGCGATGTTGCAGAAAGAAATATCAACGAAGATTTTGTATTGTACCAATGGAAAAATCACGTGCTGCCATCGTACAGAAAATATCTGCTTCCGTTTATGGCTCAGGCAGATTTAATCATTAACAACAATACCCATTTTGACAATAGCTTGCAGGTAATTTCAGACTACTTGTACAACAAACAAGCAACCATTGCGCAGTCTTCTTAAGTAAATTTTACTTTGCAGTTGATTGTGTGGCCATAACCACACGTACTTTTAGTTTAGTACCTGTTGACAATATATCTACCAAATCTTGTATGGTTAATTCTGCGTCCATGCGCAATACAATGGTAGGGTCTTCAACCCCTGCTGTTTCCTTCTTAACAGCCTCTTCCAAATTGGCAGGGACAATTAATTTATCATTTAAATAATACTCCTTACTCTTATTAATAGTAAGCGTTACTTGTTTCTTATTTAAGGTTTGATTGTTGTTGGCCTTTGGCAAAAGCACCTTTATTACACTTGGATTGGCAACAGTTGAAATAATAAGGAAAAACAACAACAAGAAAAACATGATGTCATTTAGCGAAGAGGTTGCTACCTCTGCTTCAAACCGCTTCTTTCTTCTAAAATTCATTTTCCCTCCTTAATTTTACAATTAACTCTCCAACACATCAATAAAATCTATGGCAGTAGCTTGCATCTTATGGCTGAACCTATCAATGCGACTGTTTAAAAGATGGTATCCAGCATATGCAAGAACTCCAACAATTAAACCCGCACCAGAGGTAATCATCTTCTCATACAATCCGCCCGCAATAATGCCTATACTAATATTATCACTTACAGAAATATTATAGAAAATCTTGATAATACCAGAAATAGTACCAATAAAACCCAACATGGGAGCTATACCCGCGGTAAGTCCCAAAAATCCCAAATTCTTTTCTAGCTTATCTGTTTCTAAACCAGCCACACTTTCCATGGCACTTTCTATGTCTTTAATTGGCTTACCAATTCTACTTACTCCCTTTTCTATTACCCTACTAATAGGCGTGTTTATGCGCTGGCAATAAGCCCTAGCAGCTTTAATATCGCCCTTACCCAACAAATCTTTGATGTTGTTCATGAAATTTGTCTCCAACTTAAACGAGTTGTTGATATACACAGCTCGTTCAATGATGAAATAAATGCTAAGCATCGACAAAATTCCGATGGGAACCATAATGACCCCACCTTTTAATATCATATCAAATAAACTTAATCCTTGATTTTCCATAAATACCCATTTATTGAGCTAACGAAACTATATCTCCACATCGTATTTTCCCCTTTCACTTACCCACAGATTGTATAAATGAGCACCCTAAATTCAAAAAAAATGGGCAAAAAAAACGTAAGTCCCTCATAATCTTTTATTTTAATGTTTTTTGCATTTAGTCACATCACCCCTTATATTTGCCAGCCTTTGAATTTGTTTATTGGAGTTTTGAATTCCCAAAATTGTCCATGCCCAATTCAAAGCAAAAAAGTAGAATTTTAATATAGAATCAGAAATATACAATGAAAAGCAAAGGAGCAGTTAAGTTTTTTACCATCGCTTTGATCCTGGTAAGTATCTTCCAGTTATCATTCACATGGAAAACTTACATGATTGAAAAGGATGCCAAAGAGCAAGCCAACGGCAATGCCGAATTAGAACGTAATTACTTGGATTCAGTTTCGCGGATCCCAGTTTACAATTTTCTAGGAATTAAAAAATTCACCTACCTACAATGTAAAGAAAGAGAACTAAATCTTGGTCTCGATTTACAAGGTGGTATGAATGTTACCCTAGAAGTATCATTAGCAGATTTGTTGAGGGGTTTATCTAACAATAACCCTGATCCAAAATTTAATCAAGCAATTGAAACTGCGCGTGAACGTCAGAAAACAAGTCAAAAGGATTTTGTTACCTTGTTTGCAGAAGCATTCCAAGAGGTAGCTCCAGAGGCTAAATTATCTGCCATTTTTGTAAACCCTAGCAACCGCGATAGAATTAAGTTGACTTCTACCAACGAAGAAGTGTTAACTTATATTCGCGAAGAAGCTAACCAAGCCATCGATCGTTCTTTCCAAATCTTACGTGCACGTATCGATAAGTTTGGTGTAACGCAACCTAATATCCAAAAATTAGAAGGTAGCGGAAGAATTTTAGTAGAATTACCTGGTGTAGATAATCCTGCACGTGTGCGTAAACTCCTTCAAGGTTCTGCTAAACTTGAGTTCTACGAAACTTTTGATAACCCAGAAGCTTTTAAATATATTTCAGCAGCTAATGATGTATTGAAAAAAGTAAATCTTATTGCACCTGCTGCTACAGTTGATACTGCAGCTGCAGATACCTCTGCCAAAACAAGTGCTTTAGCTGGCTTAAGCAGCGCAACCAATGTGGCAGATTCTAGCAAAAAAGATACTGCAAGCAAAAGCGCAGAAAAATCATTCGAAGAGTTTGCAAAAGAAAATCCATTGTTTGCTTACTTACAACCTTATGCAGACGACAAAGGAATGCTTGTACCAAAAGGTTCTTCTTGTGGTACCGCACTTGTTAAAGACACTGCAAAAATTAACGCTATGTTGGCTCGCCCAGAAGTGAAAATGGCTTTACCTGGTAACATTAAATTTGCTTGGGAATACAAAGGCATTGGCGAAAATCAACAAGGTGTAATCTTACACGGATTAAAAACATCAAGAGATGGTTCTGCTTCTTTAACCGGTGATAAAGTTACCGATGCAAGAAGAGATATTTCTCAAACAGGTTCTGTTGAAGTTTCTATGACCATGAATGGTGATGGTGCCAAAATCTGGAAAAACTTAACTAAAAATAATATCGGTCACTCAGTGGCAATCGTTTTAGATGATGTGGTTTACTCTTCACCTAATGTACAATCTGAAATTCCTAACGGACGCTCATCTATCTCTGGTAGCTTTACCAATGAGGAGGCGGGCGACTTAGCAAACATCTTAAAGAGTGGTAAATTACCTGCTCCTACACGTATTGTAGAAGAGGCAGTAGTTGGACCAACTTTGGGTGCTGAAGCAATTAGCGCGGGTATGTGGAGTATGGTTATTGCAACTATTGTGATCCTTGTATTCATGGTTGTTTATTATAACAACTCTGGTTATGTAGCAGATTTTGCTGTATTAATAAACGTATTCTTTATCATAGGTGTACTTGCTAGCTTAGGTGCTGCTTTAACTTTACCAGGTATTGCCGGTATCGTTTTAACCATAGGTATGGCGGTAGATGCAAACGTTCTTATTAACGAGCGTGTAAAGGATGAACTGGCCGGGGCAAGAAGTCTTAAAAATGCCATCACAGACGGATACCAACATGCTGCATCTTCTATTATAGATTCAAACTTAACAACCTTATTAGCTGGTTTTGTTCTTTACACTTTTGGAACTGGTCCAGTACAAGGTTTTGCTATTACCTTAATCATTGGTATTATCTCTTCAATGTTTACTGCAGTATTATTAACTCGTGTAATTACAGAATGGCAATTAGATAAAGGTACCATTGTAAAATACTCTCGTGCATTCTCAGAAAAAGCATTCCATAACTTAAACTTCGATTTTATCAAAAATCGTTTCAAGTTCTATGGTCTTTCTGGTTTCATTATCGTTATTGGTTTAATCTCTATGTTCACCAAAGGATTTACCTTAGGGGTAGATTTTAAAGGTGGTTGGACTTACACTGTTCAATTAAGCGAGAAGGTTACCAATGATCAAATTCGTGAAGGCTTAACTGCTTCTTTCGGTAACGCACCAGAAGTTAAAACAGTTGGTTCAGACAATAAATTTAAAATTACAACTACCTATTTAATCGATGATCAAAGTGCCGAAGCTGCAGAAAAAGTAGAAGCAAAATTGAACGAAGGTTTAAATGGTATGAACCAAAAATTTGAAATTTTAAGCTCTAACCGTGTTGGACCAACCATTGCAAACGATATTAAAATTGCCTCTATTTGGGCAGCTATCATTGCACTATTGGGTATTTCATTATACGTATTGGTTCGTTTCAAAAAATGGCAATATGCATTAGGTGCTACCATCGCTTTGGCGCATGACGTTTTGATGATGTTAAGTTTCTATTCATTGCTTGATGGTGTATTGCCATTTGCTATGGAGGTAGATCAAAACTTTATCGCGGCAATTCTTACCATCATCGGTTTCTCTATCAATGACACGGTGGTTGTGTTCGACCGTATTCGTGAGTTCTTAGGTACGCATCACCACGAAACCAACAAGAAATTAATTATCAATAATGCATTGAATAATACTTTAAACAGAACCATCATTACCTCTTTAACCGTATTTATGGTGGCATTGGTATTGTTCTTCTTTGGTGGCGAAGTAATTAAAGGATTTACCTTTGCTTTATTAGTTGGTATTTTCTTTGGTACCTACTCTTCTATCGGTATCGCTACTCCTATCGTAGTTGATTTTGATAAGAAAAATAAGGACTCTAAATAATTAGATATCGCATTAATAAAAGGCCGCTAGAATCCGTTCTAGTGGCCTTTTTCTTTTTCGGTCTGAACCTATTTGCCATGCAATAGCTTGGCCTCATTTGTTTGCTATATTGAACACTCACCTTAATCATGCGAATAAAAAGCATATCAAAAGCTTGGTGAAGCAAGGTATCTGAAGCAACTTCGTGCAAAATTCAGTATTCAAATGAAAATAAAATTGATAATTGCAGCAGTTCTAATTTCTGGTGCAGCTATAGCACAAGATTTAGAACCAAAAGGAAAGATAAAAGAACCGAAAACCTTTGGCGATAAAATGCACAATGCATTTTTATCTAAACGCCATAAAGAGGCAACCTACCAAAGAGATTCTTTGCACCTACTCAATTTAGCTTTTAACAAAGACACCACAGAAAGAGGTATAAAATACCGCGATTTGGATGGCAGGTACAACGAGCTTACTTTACAGCATACAGAATTGCAAGAAAAACATCGTCTCCTAAAAGACGATTACAACGAGATGAATGATAAGTATACCGAACTTATTAAATCGAGTCTCAACAGAACCGAGCAACTTAACCTAGCCCTTAAAGAAAAAGGAGAACAGTTGCTAGCCCGCGAAAAAAGATTGGCAGAATTGGAAGATATGTTGCGTAAACAAGATTCACTTACCAATGCATTGAACAATGTAATTAAAAAGGCCCTTTTAAGCTTCAATAGCGACGAAATTTCGGTTGAAATGAAGAATGGTAAGGTTTATGTTTCTATGACAGATAAATTGCTATTTAGAAGCGGTAGCGCAGAAGTGGAAGAAAAAGGAAAAGCTGCCATCAAAACCGTTGCCGATATCCTAAACAAAAACAAGGATGTGTCAATCATGATTGAAGGGCATACCGACAATGTGCCTATAAAAACAGCCCAATTTCAAGACAACTGGGACTTAAGTGTGGCCCGCGCTACAAACATTGTTCGCCTGTTAGATGAAACCTACAAAGTAGATGCAAAAATGCTTACTGCTGCCGGAAGAGGCGAGTATGTGCCAAAAGCCAGCAACGAAACCGCCGAGGGAAGAGCCAAAAACAGACGCACAGAAATTATCCTCACCCCAAGATTAGACGAGCTCTACAAACTCATCAACAAGCAATAAATTAATCCATATTATACCATAAAAAAGGCTGTCTAATAGACAGCCTTTTTTTATTTAACAACCTTTCCCTCACACTTGCATGCCGCGCCACTGGCGCAGGACTCGCCCTTACTGCTTTTAAATAAAAACCGTAAAACGTATAGGATCGAACCGAGTAAAATAATTCCTACAACTACATATTGCCAATCAAAAGCAGCCATTATGCTTGCTCTCCCTTTTTACGTTTCATAAGGGACATAATCATAATGAGAATTAACCCGCCATACAAGGCAAATGACGATGCATAGGCTATCCTCTCTCCTGTAGCAATAACAGTTGGTTCAAACTTAAATACTACCTCGTGCTTGCCCGCTGGCACTTTCATGGCCCTTAACAAGAAGTTTGCACGCACATGTGGCACCAAGGCACCATCTATATAGGCATTCCATCCTTTTTCGTAATGAACCTCAGAGAACACCGCAAATTGATCGCTCGACGCTTGTGTGGAATACACCAATTTATTAGGCTGATAAGCCGTTAAAACAATACTTGAAGCAGAATCGGCCATGGGTTTAAAACCAGCCAAACCTTCTTCAAAACGCTTATCCATAATGGCTGTTTCCCTGCTCTTAAAACCAGTTAAAGCCACTATCTCTTCATCCGCATTATTAACCCACTTAATGTCGTTTACAAACCAAGCATTGCCATTGGCTCCCGGATTTCTTTGCACGTACTTACCTCCAGTTGAATCTTGTAAAATAAAATATTTGGCATTCAACATATTGTAACACTCCATATTCATTTTACTCAACTGCCATTCAATTAACTCTTGGTACCTGCGCATTTTTGCACCATGGTAACCGCCGAGCGACTTGTGGTAATAGGCTGTTAGGGCATCTTTGTCAAAATCTGTGGTATTGTTATAAACCCTATAATGAATGTCTTTATCGGCCAAAATTTGCTCATCAATTGGAGTCTTATCAATAGCAACTTCTCCCTTTTTCTTTTCAAAATCCTTCTCGTTTAAATAGCGTTTATCTACTCCCCATAAATCTACAACCGTTAACAAACCAAGCGCCATAACCATATACTCTTTTTTGAGCTTTCCTTTTTGGAAAAACCACAATACAGCAACAGCTAATAATATAAACACCAACGAACGCAAAGCATCCATTCTTAACAAGTTTTCACGGTCTGCAGTTAGTGTGGTTATAAGCCATGCAGGGAAATTCATACGTGCATCACTCTCGCTGCTAAAATCAAAAAACATACCTGGTATTAAAGCCAAAATCAAACATAAGCCGCCCACAATTCCCAAACTAAATTTCATGGCTTTCATCCAGTCTTTATCGGCAATTTTCTTCTCACTCAATTCTTTTAAAGTAAGGATGGCCAAGAAAGGAAACATGGTCTGTGCAACGCAGAGAATAAAGGTAACCGACCTAAATTTATTATACAACGGAAAGTAGTTAAAGAATAGGTCGGTAAATGGCATAAAATTCTTACCCATAGATAAAAATATAGCTACCACGGCGGCAGAAAATATCCACCACTTCTCTGGACCCTTCAACAAAAACATACCCAAAACAAATAAGAATACCATAATGGCCCCATAGTAAATAGGTCCGGCCGTAAATGGCTGATCTCCCCAATAAATGGGCATCTGACTCACCACAGACTTGGCATTAGGAATTCCCTGCTTTTGCAATTCTTTGTAAGTTTCGCTGCCCGTTCCCAAATCGCCATTGCTGGCTCCGCCATAAAAATTCGGAATCAAAATGGTTAATGGTTCTGCTACGCCATTACTCCAAGATAGGGCGTAGTCTTTATCTAAGCCAGATGAGCTATTGGCAAAATTGCTTTCTCCAGTTTGGGTTTTGGTTAACTCAGATTTACCGCGAATACTGTATTTGCCATACTCTTCGGTTGCCAATAATCCCGTAATATTAGTGCCTATTCCAATGGCTGCGGCAATGGCCATAAAGGCACCAGCAGTGATAAAAGAAGGCAAAGTTTTATTTTTCACGGCCTGAACCAATTCCACAATCATCCAAGCCAAAATGATGAAAATGAGATAATAGGTAATCTGAACGTGACCTGCGGCTAATTCAAATGAAACTGCAATACCTGTTAAGATGGCACCCCACCATTTATTCTTGTGTAAGGTAATTTGCATACCCGCCAAAACCAGCGGTATAAAGGCTATCGCATTCCCCTTGGTGATATGTCCGGCATCTATATTTATAAAGTTAAAGGAGGATAGGGCAAAGGCCAAAGAGCCCACCATAGCCAGCCAAGGCGATACCTCAAAGGCAAGTAACAAAATATAAAAACAAGCAAACAACAAAAAGATGGTATCTGATGGATGCTTAAAAAGTACCGAAATATAAAACAAAATATTTCCCGTGTAATTGCCATGGTAGGTTGCACCAATCAAGTAACTTGGCATTCCACCAAAAATACTATTTGTCCAAAAAGTGCGCTCTCCACTGGCTTTTTCAAATTGGGCAATTTCTTGGAAAGTTGCTTTCCATTGCAATACATCGTATTGTTTTAAAACTTTGCCATTGAACAAGGGTGTGAAATAAACAAAAATCACAAGCATGATTAATGCAAATGCAATGAGATGCGGAAGGGCCTTCTTAAAAAAGGATTGGTTCATATTACAGAAATTTTGAGGGCACAATATAAAAAAAAATTACGAGTGTACTTGCTTTTAAAGGAAAAGATACTTGTGAAAAATAATTTTGAATTTAAATTCGGTTTAGTTCTTCCATCAAGGCTCTACGTTGTGGGTATTGCTTCCTGAAATCGGAGACCATTTTTTCAACCATTTCTCTGCCGTCGAGTTTAATCATTCGTCTAAGATATCTACAAGTAGTTTGATAATGATTTCTTCCGGTGTTGTTTTCCAAGTATTTTACTATTTCGTTTCCGTACAGTAAAACAAGTTCATCAGAAAAATCTTTAGAAAGGTATTTTTCGTAATGTTCAATATAGCTTAATGACGGTTTTTGTTTGATAAGTTCCAGCAATCTAATCCACCATTCTTCTACAATATATATTTTAGCAATTAAGTCAACATCAAGCCATCGATTTTTTTTTGTAATATCTCTTATTAATCCTTCTACAAATGCCTTCCACAGTTGAGGTTCTATATTGCTTTTAAGCAGTTGGTAATAATCCTGTTCGTGCCTGAAATTATCTATTAAAAGTAAACGGGCGTATTCAATAATCTTATCTTTCTGCTTTTGGGCTTGGGCTATTTTCAAAAGCCAATCGTACCATTCTATTGCTAAACCTGGTTTGCTTTTTTCGTCCTGAATTATTCCGTCTTTAGAAATTGCTATTGCTTTTTCATAGTCCTTTTCCCACAATGATTTTTGTATGGCTTCCCTTCTTAAATTCGGGTTAGAAAGATTTTGTTCGATGAATTTTTGGGCTTCCTCATCCCCTTTAGTTTTTCGTATAATGTTCAATTTGATGCATTGAACTGCCTCTTTTTCATAATTCGAATGTTGTACTTTTTCAAGACAAGAAAACAATCGTTGCCCTTCTTCCTCATCGTTCAAAATTTCAGATGCAATTTGCAAAACACCCAAATGCCAATCCCATCCTAAATATGTTTGTTTTTCAAAAGATGAAAGACAATAGTCAAATAATTGTGTTCGTATTTCTTTTGGTAATTTTTCTTTAGCAATGGTAAATAATAATTCAAAAGCGAAGTCAATGCATCCTCCAATATCACCAGAGCTATCATCGGCAAATTGAAGTGCCTCTTTCATTTCCTCCATAACCGCGGTGCAAATAAAAATAGCACTTTTGAAATTTTTGTTTTCGATTTGCTTTTGTGCAGCATTCAATAATTCACTTATCTGTTTAGCTACACTTCCTGCCTTATTCCAATGGATAAATCCTTCTCTACCAGACGCTTCTCGAAGAGTGGATTTAACTTGTTTGGAATAAAATTCTTTTGATTCATTGTTGTTTTGATGGGCAAAGGAGTATAAAAAAACATTCCTGAACGAAGGATTTTGTTCAGCTTTTTCTTGAATAAACTGCTTTAGTTCATCATGTGTAATTTTTTCAAGTACATCATCCACCTGCTCTGAAATAGTTTTCCTTTTAATTTTTTTTGCTGTAGCTTCTTCATTTGACTTTTGAAGCTGCAAAACTTTAGGTTCTAAATCCAACACATCTTGTTGGATATAAAACAGAACGGCTACAACATGCTTGCAAACAGATCCCATATCGTATGGGCAAGAGCAAACATGCTCCAAAACAGTGTTGTTTTTTATTTTTAATTTAACGGTATAATTTTCCCTACCAGTAACTATAGCTTCATAAACTCCTGCAGCAATTTCTTCTGGCTCGCTAACATAACCATTTTTAAAATATGTTAAACCTCTTTTTAAAATGGTTTCATTAATAAATTGCTCAAATTGATGAATTGAGATTTGCATGTTTATCCAAGTAATATTTCTTTAATTTTGGTTTTTTCTGGGTTTCAATTTTTTTGCAGTGCTTTCTATTTGTTTTATAAAGTGCTTTTCGCCCTCAGATAGTTCGTTTTTCATTTTCTCTTTGTATTTTTCATATTCGGCATTTGCTTTTTCTAATGCCTGCATATGGCTCACTGTTCCTGCATTTTGCAAAATATTATTGCCTGTCATTCTTACAAAATCATCTACGCGTTCAATCCAATCTTTCATATACATTGGCAATCGGTTTAATGCTTGCAATTCAGCCAATTCCAAGTAGGCGGTTACCATTCTGTTAAGCACATTTAGTTCGTTTTCACTCAAATAGTTTTTAGCTATTTCTATTTCCTGCTTTGTTGGTTTATTTCCCTTAATGTGGGTTAAACCAAGGTTTGGCTTTTTTGCATCTATGCGTTGGTAAATGATTTCAGCTGCTGTATGTCCGTGTGCTGCCCAGTGCATTTTGTTTTGGACGGTTTGAAAAAACTGAATCGAAATTTCCAGCTTAGGGTCATAGTCAATACTGGTGGCATAAATATCAAGCACCTTTCGCCAAAATACTTTTTCAGACGAACGTATATCACGAATACGAGCCAATAATTCTTCAAAATAATTGCCGCCACCTCCTTGCTTTAGTAGCTCATCATTCATTGTAAAGCCTTTTACAATATATTCACGAAGCCTTGCGGTAGCCCATTGGCGGAACTTTGTGCCCTGATGGCTTTTTACCCTGTAGCCCACCGAAATTATTACATCCAAATTGTAGTAATTAGTAGGTTTGGTAGAAAAATCGGAATTTCCGATTTTTCTCATAGTATACTCAATTTCAATTTCTTGTTCGTCATAAATGTTTAAAATATGCTCATTGATGGTAGAACGTGATTTCTGAAATAGCTCAGCCATTTGGTCAATAGTTAACCAAACAGTTTCATTTTCTAAACGAGTTTCAATTTTTGTTTTCCCGTCTTCAGTTTGATATATAATGATGCTTGCTTTCTCCATTTTATTTATCTGTTTTGTTAAAGTGGGCTATAAAGCTTCGGCGTTCGCCGAACCGAATAAGTCCTTTTTCTATTCCTATATCTATTAAGTTCCCTCTTTCCTTTTGTAAATTTATTGAAGATGCTAATTTATATCATAATTACAATTGGTGCTTAACATAATTTATAAAAACTGAAAAAAGGTTTTTTAAAAAGGGTAGGCCAATCAAGGCTACATCAACCATAAACAAAAAAGAGGCCGTTTCAACTTGTGAAACAGCCTCTCTTTCTCATCTATTTTTATTCCTAATCTAGCTACAACCAGTCTGTGTACCGCAATTCAAGCACTTGTAACAAGCACCACTGCGTATGGTTATATGTCCGCAAGTAGGGCATGCCGGACTATCACCCATTCTCTTATTCATTTCGCTTACTTGATCCAAAGGAACCGCTTCTGAAGCCATCATTGAAACAGCTTTGGTTTCAACTTCTGCCTTCACTTCCGGGCGGTGAAAACCAATGGGTGCTACCTGTGCTACGCTTACAGGAGTGATTGGTTCAGCCTTAATTGTATTGCTAGCAATTTCTTTGGCTGCCTTATGTTGGTTGATAGCGAGGTGACTTCTTTGGTTATCGTTTGGCGTTACTTGCACAAAATCTTCTCTTCCCAAATATTCAAATCCCAACATGCGGAACATGTAATCTATGATTGAGGTGGAAGTCTTGATATTCTCGTGACCAGCTACCATTCCAGCAGGTTCAAACCTGGTAAAAGTAAATTTATCTACATACTCTTCCAAAGGCACACCATACTGCAAGCCCAATGAAACCGCAATAGAGAAGCAGTTCATTAATGAGCGCAAGGTTGCACCTTCTTTATGCAAATCAACAAAGATTTCTCCCAATGTTCCATCTTCATACTCACCCGTACGAACAAAGATTGTTTGTCCGCCAACACTTGCCTTCTGCGTAAATCCTCCACGCTTTCCTGGTAAAGTCTTGCGGGCAACAACACCTGCTAACTTATGCTTAAATGCTGTATCATGCGTGCGGTTTAAGATAGCTGTGGCAGCCTCTAAAACTTGCTCTGGAGTTAACTCACCTACTGGTTTGTGTGCATCCTCGCCCAATACTTGCTCAACTGCTTCTTGAATATCTTCATCATCCTTCACATCAGATTTGTTGCTCAAAGGCTGACTCAATTTACAACCATCTCTGTACAAGGCATTGGCTTTTAAACCAAGGCTCCAGCTTAAGTGGTAGCATTCTTTGATATCTTCTATAGTAGCTTCGTTTGGTAAATTAATGGTCTTAGAAATAGCACCACTTAAGAACGGCTGAGCCGCTGCCATCATACGAATATGTCCGGTTGCAGCAATATAACGAGTTCCTATGTTACCACATTTATTGGCACAATCAAAAACAGCTAAATGCTCTTCTTTTAAGGCAGGTGCGCCCTCAACAGTCATGGTTCCGCAAATAAAATTATTTGCTTCCTCAATTTCCTGACGGGTAAAACCAAGTTTACGCAACAAGTTAAAGCTTGCACTGTTATACTCCTCTGGCGTAAATCCTAAACGCTTCAAGCAATCTTCGCCCAATGTCCATTGGTTAAATGCAAAACCAATTTCAAAAGCACCAGAGGCTGCTTTGTCTAATTTCTCAATTTCTTCGGTGGTAAAACCGCGGAATTTTAAAGATTCTGGGTTAATATGTGGTGCACCTTTAAGTGTGGCTGAACCAATTGCATATTGAATTACACCATCAATCTCTGCTTCGCTATAACCTAAGTTTCTTAATGCTGCAGGTACACCAGTATTGATGATTTTAAAATATCCACCACCCGATAATTTTTTGAATTTAACCAACGCAAAATCAGGCTCAATACCAGTAGTATCGCAATCCATTACCAATCCAATAGTACCTGTTGGTGCAATTACAGTGGCTTGGGCATTACGGTAACCGTACTCTTCGCCCATTTGTACTGCTTTATCCCATGAATCACAAGCAGCTTTTAATAAATAATCTGGACAATATTTTGGATCAATACCTACTGGTTTAATAGACAAACCTTCGTAAGCATCTGTTGCATTATAAGCCGCATAACGGTGATTGCGCATTACACGCAACATATGTGTTTTGTTCTCTTCGTATTTAGGGAAAGTTCCCAAATACTTAGCCATTTCGGCAGAAGTTTGGTAAGCAACACCATTTAAAATAGCAGTGATGGCACCACCAATAGCAAATGCTTTTGGACTATCATAAGGAATACCAGAAACCATTAACATGCTACCTAAGTTTGCATATCCCAAGCCCAAGGTGCGGTATTCATAACTCAATTGAGCCACTTCTTGCGAAGGAAACTGAGCCATCAATACAGAAATCTCCAATACCATGGTCCAAAGACGACTTGCATGCTCAAATCCAGTTACATCAAATGCCAATGTTTTCTCATCAAAGAAACGCATCAAGTTTAAGCTAGCTAAGTTACATGCTGTATTATCTAAGAACATGTACTCGCTGCAAGGGTTAGATGCATTAATTCTGCCACCTTCAGGGCAAGTATGCCATTCGTTGATAGTAGTATCGTATTGCACTCCAGGATCGGCACAAGCCCATGCTGCATCTGCAATCATATCCCACATTTTATTGGCAGGAACTTTTTCCATTACCCTACCATCTGTACGCGCTAATAATTCCCAATCGCCACCCTCTTCTAAGGTTTCAAAAAACTTGTGAGGGATGCGAACAGAATTGTTACTGTTTTGTCCAGATACAGTTGCATAAGCCTCACCTTCGTAATCGCTAGGGTATCCAGCTGCAATTAAAGCCGCAACTTTTTTCTCTTCGTTTTTCTTCCAGTTTATAAATTCCATTATTTCTGGATGATCCAAATCTAAGCAAACCATTTTAGCTGCTCTTCTTGTGGTACCACCAGATTTAATAGCACCTGCTGCCCTATCACCAATTTTCAAGAAACTCATTAAGCCTGATGATGAGCCACCACCCGACAATTTTTCTTTAGCACCTCTAATTCTAGAGAAATTGGTTCCTACACCAGAACCATATTTAAAAATACGGGCTTCACGTACCCATAAATCCATAATACCACCATCATTTACCAAATCATCGTCAACCGACAAAATGAAACACGCATGTGGTTGCGGACGCTCATAGGCAGAAGTAGATCTTTCTAATTTACCTGTTTTTGGATTTACGAAAAAATGCCCTTGTGGCTTGCCGGTAATACCATAAGAACTATGCAAACCAGAATTGAACCATTGTGGTGAATTTGGTGCTGCATATTGGCCAACTATCATAAATGCCATCTCATCATAGAAAATTTGAGCATCTTCTTTTGAATCAAAATAGCCATAGTCCTCGCCCCACTTCATCCAGCAATGTGCCATACGGTGAGCAACCTGCTTAATGCTTGTTTCTCTTCCGGTACTTCCATCGGGTTGCGGAACTCCTGCTTTACGAAAATATTTTTGTGCCAACACATCGGTAGCAACCTGGCTCCAATAATTTGGAACCTCAACGTTGTTCATTTCAAAAACCACGCTCCCATTTGGGTTTTTGATAACCGAAGTGCGGTAGTCGTACGTAAACATATCGTACGCACTTACTCCTTCTTTTGTAAAGTGGCGCTCTATGCGCAGACCCTTTTGCTCATTGTTCTTCTTGATGCGGCTCATTGTATCTATAAATATGGTGTGTTATTATCTTTTATTAAACCCAAAAACTTTTAGGGGGTTTTTAATCCAAAAGTCACCTATCTATTTATTTTTATCAAAAATCAATTTCAACAGAAGAGCCTGTTGATTTCTTTTTTGTTTAGATAAAGCTATGCGTATGGGTGTTCATAACATTAGTTATTCACAGAGTACCCCTTGCCCCTTGCGGAACTCGAGGCAATAACAATTTATTAATAATCAGTGCTTTGTCTCAAATTGAATACACTTTGTACAAAGTTGCATGGGATGCAAATTTTTTAACTTGCTAAATTGAAAAAAATGTGTTCATTATGAAATTGATAAAAAAGGAAAGCCGATTTCTAAATAAAAAAGCTTTAATTTGTTGCATAAGAATAGAAGCCCGATTGAAAACCCAGTTTTATACTTCCTTAACAGAAAAAGCACAAAAAGGTGTTAAGCAGCTTGCTGTATTAATTGACCCAGATAGTTTGCATTCTGAGGCAGATTTGCTTAACCTTATTGCATTGTGCAACAAAGCATCTGTAGATCTAATTTTGGTTGGAGGTAGTTTAATTACCAATGGATTCTGGGACAAGTGTATCGAAATTCTAAAAGCCAATACAAAAATACCTGTGGTGCTTTTTCCTGGCAACATCATGCAAACCCACAAAGAAGCAGATGCTATTTTGTTCTTAAGCATGATCAGTGGTCGTAACCCAGATTTATTAATTGGCAAACATGTGCTAGCTGCACCTTTACTAAAAAAATCGGGCATAGAAGTTATTCCTACCGGTTACATGATTGTGGATGGTGGCAACATTACCAGTGTAATGTACATGAGTAATACTACCCCATTGCCTTCAGATAAAAATAATATCGCATCATGCACCGCCCTAGCGGGAGAAATGTTGGGATTAAAAGTTATTTACATGGATGCGGGTAGTGGCGCACAAAATCCAATCAGCACTTCCATGATTGCTGAGGTAAAATCGCAAATTACGGGACCTCTGTTTATAGGAGGCGGTATTAGAACACCAGAACAAGCCATGGCCACCTGCAAAGCTGGAGCCGATATTGTAGTTGTTGGAAATGCAATTGAAAAGGACCCGCTTCTGGTAGAAAAGCTAACTCAGGCAATTCATAGCCTCAACGCATAAAACCTTTCCCTTCACTTATTGTTAATAAGCTATCATGGCTATAAAGAATTTACTATTCGACTTGGGCGCGGTGGTGCTCAACCTAGATCAAGAAAAGACATTAAGAGCGTTTAAGCGCCTTGGCGCAGATCTAGACCTGCTCAATGCAGAAAGCACCCTATTTACCGATTTTGAAGTGGGCAAGGTAAGTGCAGAGTACTTTGTGCATACCTTACAAACTAAACTTAAAGGAAATGCAAGCAAGGAAGAAGTGATTACGGCTTGGAATGCCATGCTGCTAGATCTACCTAAATTTAGGATAGATATGCTCAATGAGCTCAAAAAAGATTATAGAATATTCTTGCTCAGCAATACCAACTCCATTCATATTGAGGCCGTTTATCAAGAGCACGGAAAAGACGTGTTTAACGAGGTATTTGAAAAATGTTATCTATCTCATGAGATAGGTCATAGAAAACCTCATG
>JBILVK010000130.1:0-7291 GCA_044370475.1 Bacteroidia bacterium | reverse complement strand
GCGGTTCATCCGTATTACGCTTCGCTACACTCACCAGCCGCCAATCTCGTTGGCAGAGCTTTACCCGAACGCTCAGCACCCATGAATCACTTCAACAGCACCTTCGGGCGGTTTGATAATATTGTCCGACCAAAATTATCGGGAGGCCTTCTCCCATCATTTCCCTATCTTCGTCAGGGCACACACAGGCGTTTGGCAAAAATGCGGGTTCAGTGGATAATTGAACACTCTACCTCGTATCAACTTTTGTGCTGGGTTAACAGTTCAGTGGGTCGAAATCCGCTACTTCGCTAAGTAACAAAACGTTTTGATTCATTTTAAAAAGACATTGCAATGACAGAAAAGAATTATAAAATATTACTTAACGACAAATTGTTTGGGACGACAAAATTAGAATTTGGCGACCCATCAATGGGTGTTGTATTCGGACAAATAAACTTTGCAGAAAAAAATACTGGGTATGACTTTATTAAACAATATTGTACTGACAATTTAATTGAAATTCAAACAGATTATCCAAAAGACAAATTAATTTCAACTGGAACAATTGTAAATCTCAAAGTTTACAATTCTGAAAATCTTGAACTTGTTGGAATAGGAAAAAGTATTGAAGGAATGGACTCTGATTATTATACAATAACTATTCTTGGGTTGGAAAGTGTAATATACGAAAAGGAATTTCCTGAACACATTGCTGAATATGAACAAAAATTCAATAAATAGAGATGAACAGAAAGAATCAGAAAGAATCGCTGTACAGAAAGGTAAATACAAAAGCTCGAAATGTACATCACAATTTCGGTGGCGACTTTAAATATTCAAGACACAAGAAAAAGGAGACTTTGGAACAAACCAAAGGAACGATGTATGGCATGAAAGAAAGGGGTTTGGATTATACACCTCTTTTTAGATTTTTACTATCAAAAGTTGGTACAAATTGGAATGAAATATTTAGCGAAGCAAAATCAAGGTTAGACAAAACAGAGCCGATATTTTGGTTAGTTGCATTAGATGAGAATGAAAAGGAAGATTTCGTAAGAATAGGAGAAGCTACATATTTTTCAGGACTTTATGTTGACAATGACGGGATTTTACAATTATCAAATCCTAAATTAGAAGCAACAGATTTGAAACATTATTGCGAATGTTGTACGCATACATTTAACGGACAAGTATATTGAAATGAAAAAACGAATGCCTATTATCGGATTGGCAATATGGCGGCTGAATTGCTTCTATGAAACATTTGCGCAAGGTTCAATATTTGGAATTCTAATGAAGTTTAGTGCTAAAAATCCGCCACATCACCAAGCCGAAAAACGTTAAAAGGAATTAAAATGATTCAATCAAAATTCACTAAATGGGCATTTATTGTTTTACTGACTTCAATCGGCTTATTATTCGTTGTGACATATTTAATAATCCAAGGAGAAGCATTCTTTAGCCCAAAGACACCAATTCTGTTTACTATATTCTTTATCCTATTCTTCGTTTGGATGCTATTTATTCTTATCCTAGGGGAACTCAGGACAAAGGCAATATTGGTTACAATATACCATGACAAAATACTTAAAAGGAGTTTCTTAGGCATTGGCCCAAAGACAGAATTTCGCATCGACCAATTGACTGGATATAGAACATCGACAATTTCATCTAAAACTGGAGACTTCGAATATCTTTACCTAATAGACAATAAAAAAAAAGTTATAAAACTTTCATCGTTTTATCATAAAAACTACCTTGTCATCAAATCCTCATTACTTAGAAACAGAATCAAAAATTTAGGAACTGAATATCCAAGTTTAATACGAGAAACTATAGAGACTTTTCAATTGTAATCCAAAAAGAAAAATATCTTTTCGAGTTCCTAATGGGCTTATTGTATACTTTAATTTACGACAATATTGAGAAAAATATTTTGAGAATTTAGTTCTATCACGACAACGAAAGAGTCTAATACAGAGATTAACTACCTATAACAGCGTTCTTGCCGTTAGCTTACCAAAATTCAGCATTTCGTTTCGCATTTATTTTTATCTTAGCAGGACAAATTTACTTTCCGAAGCCGGCAACAGTGCGAGGCCGCAAGCCGCTATCTGCAACCGTTGGGGAAATTACTAACTTTGAATAGAAATACATAAATTTAACATAATAGAACCAGTTAATAATGATCAAGCATTTCAAACTCAAACCAATTTATTCTCTGCTGTTAATTCTGACTGCTTTGACTTCCTGCAACGGACAAGTTAAACCAGCAACTCAAAAAGACAATGAAAACGGATTGAGTGGACAAGCTAAAATACCAAAGTCAATAGGAACCAATACCGATGTTCGCTTGGGATACAGTATTGAAGATGCTGAAGGTAATTTATGGTTCGGTAGTAATGGCGAAGGACTTTATAAATATGATGGAAAACTATTTGTTCACTTTGGAATGGAGCAAGGATTAAACAGTAATATCATTTATTCCATTCTTCAAGACAAAACAGGTAATGTTTGGGTTGGCACAAAAAAGGGACTAAATCGTTTTGATGGAAACAAATTTAATAGCATACCAATAGTTTTGAGTATAACTACTTCATCCTTTTCAAGTAATACTAACAATACCGAAAATGCTGTATGGTGTATGTTGCAGGATAAAAATGGAACTATTTGGTTCGGAACAGATGATGGCGTTTATTGCTACAATGCAAAAGAGTTTACTCGTTTTTTAGACAATCAAACTTTAACAAATAAAGACAGTTTAAACCTCAAAGGAATATTTTCAATATTAGAAGCAAAAAATGGAAACATTTGGTTTGCAGAATGCGCTGCTGAAGGAGTTTCAAGTTTCGATGGCAAAAGATTAAATACAATTATTCCTTACAAAGAAATTAGGCGAACAGACCGTATTATAGAAGATAAACAAAACAACCTATGGTTTGCAACCGCCTTTAAAGGTATAGGCAAATATGACGGAAAAACTTTCACTCCAAATATTTTTAAAGACCAACACCAAAACGGTTCTTACAATATTTTAGAAGATGCAATCGGAAATATATGGTTTGACACCGAAGATGGCTTGGGACTTTATGATGGCAAAACACTCAATATTTTAACCGAAAAAGACGGAACAATTACAAAGGATTTCATTCCTATATTGTTGGACAAATCAGGAAACTTGTGGTTCAGTAGCAAAGGAATGAAGTTATATAAATACGATGGAAAGAAATTTACAAATTATTCAGAATAGTAAACATAAACAGCCAATTCTTCGGACAGAAAACACTGTATCTGGAAACACGAGTTTGGCAAAACAGCAATGTAAGAACGAAACAACCGTTAAACAACATGAAAAATATGAAACCACAAATTCGAATAATTAGATTTGGACTATTAATAATTATTGCTTCAACAGTATTGACTTCTTGTAAGTTAGGACGTTTTGTGTTTTACAATTTTGCTGATATAAAAGACCATAAAAAATTTCATTCAAGGCCATTAACTGCTAATACCTCGCCCTTCCATTTTCAAGCCACTAAAAATGGTAAATTTCCAAAAGAAATGAACGATATACCATTTGACAAATATCTTGAAGACAATAAAACAGTGGCTTTTTTAATTATTAAAAATGATACTATTCAGTATGAAAAATACTTCAAGGGTTATGACAAAGAAAGTATTGTTCCTTCTTTTTCAATGGCAAAATCTGTTACATCTATTTTAATTGGTTGCGCCATTGACGAAGGACTTATTAAATCCGTTGACGAACCAATAACAAATTATATCCCCGAATTGTCAAAAAACGGATTTGACAAAGTAACAATTAAACACCTTCTACAAATGACATCTGGGATTAATTTTAATGAAAGCTATATAAATCCATTTGGCGATGCTGCTTCATTTTATTATGGACTTGATCTTAGAAAAGAAATTGGGAAAATGAAATTAAAAGCAGAACCTGGTAAACAGTTTGAGTATGTAAGTGGTAATACACAACTATTGGGTTTGGTCTTGGAACGATCATTAAAGGATAAGAAAATTACTTCTTACTTGCAGGAAAAATTATGGACACCACTTGGAATGGAATATGATGCTTCTTGGAGTATTGACAGGAAAAAGAATGGATTGGAGAAAACATTTTGCTGTTTAAATGCAAGAGCAAGAGACTATGCCAAGATAGGACGACTATATAAAAACAAAGGCAACTGGAATGGAAAACAAATTGTATCACAAAAATGGGTTGAAGAGTCAACAAAACTTGACACGTCAGAAGGAAGCGCCTCCTATTATCAATATCAATGGTGGATACCAACACCAAATGAAGATTTTATGGCGGAAGGTATATTAGGACAATTTGTTTACGTTCATCCGTCAAAAGATTTAATCATAGTGAGACTTGGAAAGAAAGAAGGCAAAGCAGACTGGTGGACAATTTTCACCTCATTAGCAAAAGCATATTAAAAAGTTACAATAACGCAACAGACTTTTAATAAAGAGATGAGACACAAATTAATTTTCATTTTGATTGTGCTAACCCAAGTAGTTTACGGACAAATTAAACCGTACTATTTAAGTTACCAAATCGATAGCATTCTGAATGTAGACACTACTGGATGGAAATTTCAAACAGCCTCATGGAACTACTCTTTTATTGGAGAATATAAAAAATCACTCGAAACAAAAGATCGACAATTTCCAAAAGCAAAATCATTAGAACCAACACAAGAACAGATTGAATATTTGAAAAAATTTAGTCAGGTTGATGCAAATAAGGCAATTTTAGAAGAAGCAAGTAAAACCCGAATTATAATAATCAATGAAGCTCATCACATAAGTCGTCATCGAATATTCCTTACAAACTTGCTAAATGACCTAAATAAAATTGGCTACAATTTTATCGGGATGGAAACATTAAATTATGAAGATTCGCTATTAAATCAACGAAAATACCCTGTAATTAATAGTGGATATTACTCTAAAGAGCCCTGCTTTGGCAATTTAATTAGAGAAGCCATTGACATTGGATATACAGTATTCCCCTATGAACAGGTCTATTCAGACAGCTTACAAAAAAAGTCAGGAAGAGAAAAAGCGCAAGCATTAAACATAAAAAAGATACTAGATCAAAATCCAAAAGCAAAATTTATAATTTATTGTGGATATGACCATGCGGCAGAAGACACCTTAAAGAATTTTATGGGCTTACCAATGGCTGGACAACTTAAAAAACTAACAGGCATTAATCCATTTACCATTGATCAAACAGCATTGACAGAATATTATATGGTAGGCAACAGGTATCGGCAGTTAATGAGTGGAAAAAACAATGTTTTATATATTGACTCTAGCTTCAATTATTTCAATAGAGCTACTTTCCCAAAAGCAATTGACTGTAATGTTTACCAGCCAAATTCTGAATATATTTATAATAGGCCAACTTGGTTAAAAAGAAAGAATACCAAATTTATTATGCTTCAAGACAAGGTTAAAATTGAGTATCCATATCTTATAAAAATCTATCTAGATGCGGATGATAAGGATATTGCAATACCAATAGATATTATTGAAGTGAAAGCTCCAGATGACAAAGTAGCATCTCTCATTTTAAAAAATAAAAAGCAAATCGCAATTGTTGAAAACAATAAAGGTGACAGACAAGAAATACGAATAAAATAGCTGCTTCTAAAATGCTTGCAAAATGTAAAATTAACTCACAAATTTTCTCCTACATTTTGAATTTCAATAATTTATCCGTTAATTTTGAGAAACACCTAAAATCTATGAGAAGAATATTTACGCACTTTTTTTGCCTTCTTTTGTTTTCTATGCTACTCGGAATCAATATTAGCCTTGCGCAAACTTTGCAAAGTTATCCAAGCAATATTGCAAACAATTTACCCCTTAGAACTCCCGTATTTAATGCCACCAACGGGTTAAATAAATCGAGTAGCTGCGCACCAGATACTGTAAATTATGTATATAATAAAACCACTGTACTTAATACCATTTCTTTAAACAATGCCACCAGCGGAAATTCATTTGCACAATGGTACCCATCACCTCAAGCTATTACCATTTATGGCTTCGAATTTTTTGCTTGGCAAACAGCATTATCGAGCGCAGTAGTTTCCATTTCATGCAAAATATTCAATGCAGGTATAGATTCAATGCCAGCAGGTACAGCTTTGGCCACAGTCATTGTTCCTGTAGACTCAAGCTTTGGTGGCGGCGTGCTAACCACACTTAGAAAAAAAGCCATTTTCTCTACACCTGTTACCACATCTTCTGCCAATGGGTATGTATTGGTTATTGAAACCAGCTCTGCAACCAATGTAGCCGTGGTTACCAATTCTTGGAATGCCGTTCCTCCAAACGGTAGAAGCGAGTGGCTAAGCTCTGTAAAAATTGGCACCAATTTTATTCGTTCCTATAACATCAACATTGGTACCACACCTTTCAACGCAGATTTTATCATTCAGCCTTTTGTTTCCTATAACCTAGTTGCCTCTTTCACCTCTTCCACTAACTGTATTGCGGTTGGTTCGCCCATAACTTTTACCAATACTTCTAGCCCTGTTTTGTTTAGCAAATACTATAATATTAGAGCTTTCTTTAACATCCCACAATTTAGTTGCCTCTGGGATTATGGCGATACCACAGGCGGCTTTTACTCAGTTAATGGAAGCAAAACTTATAACTATAACAATACCTACCGCGTTAAATTATTAGATACTTTATACGGTTGGACAACAGGTTGTGGCGATACCTACGTTAAGGATATTTACCAAACCCCAGACCCAAGTAATGCCACAAATAACAGTCCGGTTTGTGCAGGTGGTACCCTTAAATTATTTGCAGACAGCATTCCAAATGCAAGCTATATTTGGACAGGGCCAAATGGTTTCGGTTCGAACCAAAGAAACCCAGAAATTGCCGCTGCAGGAATTGCTGCAACAGGCTTATATTCGGTTCAAACCGTTATAGGACAATGCTCTTCAAGCGTTACTACCACTTATGCTTCTGTTGTAAACACCTACTTTGCTAGTAACAATGGTCCCCTATGCGCGGGCCAAAATCTAAGTTTGAACGCCACAGAAATTAACGGCGCCACCTATAGCTGGACAGGTCCAAATGGTTTCAGTTCGACCCAAAGAAACCCATTAAAAACGGCTGCCACTACCGCAGATTCTGGTACTTACCAAGTAAGCATTACCATGGTTGGTTGTGGCTCTTTAGGGCCTTTTAGCACTTTAGCTGTTGTAAATGCAAATCCCGCAGCACCCACTGCAAGCAGCAATGGCCCACTTTG
>JBILVK010000129.1:0-7298 GCA_044370475.1 Bacteroidia bacterium | reverse complement strand
CCCATATTTTAACATACCAGCTATCAAGGGCAACCTCAGATAAAAAGCTACCCGGACTAAACCTAGCACCCCAGCTTCCGCCAGAACCAATGCCGCCACCGAGGGGACGCGTGGCCAGGTAAACTGCCAATTTCTTTTGGTTTTCTATGCGTACTTGAAGGGAAGCATCGTTGGGATCTAGGCCCGTTCGCATTCGGTGTATTTGGTAGTTTCCATCGCCAATATGGGTAAATTTTAGGATGCCAAAAAGGATGGCCCCTATCAAAGCCCCTACCATTAGAATTCTAAAATTTCCAATTAAGAAAAGGTATAAAAATCCGCCTGCTGCAATTACAAATAAGGGTCCGCGACTACCAGATAAAGCATAGCCCCAAAAGCACATGGCGGTGAGGGCCCAGTACATGTATTTTTGCTTTTTAGCGTATGGTCCTATGGCCAATAAAAAAGCAGACAAAGTAGTGTGGGCCATGGCCGCGCCAAACTGTCCGGCATCACTGTAAAAGGAAAATATACGTAAGCGACCATGAATTTCGTGGGTAATTTTTCCTCCATCATCTAACCATTTTCTTTCGCCGCCGGTTACCCCTATTATATCCATTTTAAATCCGTACAAGGCAGAGACTAAGCTCCAGATAAACCAAATTTTGATTACCTGGTCCATATCCTCCTTCTTATTCATAAGAATTAAGATTAAAGGGATAATTTGAATGAGATAGAGAGACACGCCCCTAACCGCAAAGAACCAGGCCTCTTTGCTTCTAGCCTCTGGATTTACAAGCTGCACGAGGGTATAAAAGAACCAAACCAGCATGATAAAGAAGATGGGATTGTTTATTTTCTTTGCATCCTCTTTAGAGTTTTTAAAAATGGTGGCAATTACGGTAAGAACCAATAAGGCATCAATGATTAATCCCCAGGGAATATCAATGGGCACATACCTACCAATACCATTGGCTAAAAAGCTAAAATGTAAAACAGAAATAAGTCCAATTTTGGGGTCGTTAAAGACCATGTATAAATAGCCAATAATAAAAGGGAGAACAATATAAATGCTAGCAGTTAGCATCTTTCCCTTGCCAATGGTAAAACCCAAAATAAGGGCAATGAGCAAAAAGCCAATGAAGGCAATTAACTCCTTAAAAAGTTTATTTGATTTTACATCAGTCAATTGCACTTAGGATAAATCAATATTGTTCGCCGCCCAAAAGGTTCTTGATTTTTCTTCTGATAAACGACCTTCTCTTAGGAATTTCGCCATAGATTGATTCTAATAAATCTGGCGCTACATGGTTAAGGAGAACACTGGTTTTACCATGTGCCAATTTGAGGTAATTTTTTAAGAGAAATTGATCGGCACTTGTCCAAGATTTTGCCGCATGAACAACTAAGATAGAGTAATGCGCCTGTTCAATTAAATTGGCAGGTAAAGGGTATTTATTTAAGCGAGGAATTTCTAATACATTGTAAGAAACATCCTCTAAATTCTCTACCTCACCCTCCTGTGTTTTTATAAAATCTTGTATGCCATCATAATCAATGATACCATCGTTTACAGCATAAGAATGCGTAATAAGTTTGGGATTATCAGGCTCTAAATATTTGCCATGTTCTGAACTGGTATCGGGGTATAGATAAAGTACTTTTTTTCTAATTCTACTCAGCTTATTCACTAAGCTTTCTGCCACAAAAGATTTTCCTTCATCGCCCTTGGTGCTAAAAACAATGATTAAGTAACTTTTGGCAAGCGGTTCAACCCTTTTTAAATCAATAAAAAGTATGTTTATGATTTGTTGCATGAGGCTTAGGTAAACCTCCTTTACTTTGATGCCTTTATCATCTAATTTTACCAATTCTGGCAAGGCACTTAAAAGAGGCAAGCCCACAATTTTCTCTACCTTATCTGGAGATTGTATAGACCTATTCAATAGGGCTGAACCAACCAAATATGCCAACAATAAAATGAAACCTGCCAAGAATGACACCATTATTAACAAACCACGCTTAGAAGGCAAAGGTTGCAATGGGAAGAAAGGATTATCAACGGTTTTTAATTGATTGCTCATTTCTAAACTTTGCTGCCTTAAACGAGCTAAGTTTAATCCGTGCAAAACAGACAAGTATTGTTTCTCTTGCACACCTACTTCGCGCTCTAAGCGGTTCATGGTTGAACCTAGGGGAGCAAATTCTTTGTAGATGCCATCGTATTGTTTTAGACGTTGCTCATACACCATTAACCTACCTTTGGCCTCTTCTAATTCTACCACTTTGGTAAGCCATTCTGTAAGCAAAGAATTCTGTGGAACCCACTCAATAGAGTTATTAAATTCGTAATAATCGCGTGCCTTTTCGCTTAATTCGTTTTTTATTTTCTCTGCTTTTATTTGAAGGTCTTGAATGGTTTTAGCCTCATAATTATAAATCTGTGCATTGGTAATTTTATAATTGATGGCAGAAAGGTCTTGCCTCAATTTTACCAACTCATCATTAGCCGCTACAAACTCGTTGTAGTTCGACATTTTTTCTTCGATTCTTCTGAGGGCAGTTTGGGCAGCCTCAAATTTCATTTTCTCTTTGTAATAATCTGTAGATAAATCCTCTTTAGATTCTGCCACAAATTTTGATTGTTCGTTGTAGTTAATAATTCTATTGTTTACCCCAAAATCTCTTAACCTATTTTCTGATTTTTGAAGGGTGGTGAAAGCCTCTTTTAATTGGTCTTCAAAATATTTTACCACATTGATGGTTTCTGAGCCTTTGATATTTTTATACCTATTAGAGAATGCATCTATTAAAAATTTTAGTGTATTAAGACATACGCCCGCATCGTCAGTTTTGTAACCCAGCTCTAACATATCTGAGGTTGACTTACGCATGACAGTTAAGCTACCTAAAATTTTACTTACAGCGTATGGACTTGAGCCATCTGTTAATAAATATTGAACCGTGTTTTTGTTGCTGCTATCTTTAATGCTATAAAGTCTCAGTACGGTTTTATTAAAATTACCTGGTACAATTAATTTTGCAATTTCTGTATCATTTAACAATTTGTGAAGCGCACTAAAGCGTTTCTCATCTAAAATATTTACATCAGGTTCTTTAAGCAAAAGGTGTTGAGCCATGAGTTTAATAGATACCTCCTCTATGGTTTCTCTTGCTTTAACAGTGGTTATTAAATTGTCAAAAGCGTTGTTTACTTTAAAGTAATCTACTTTTTCATCTCCATCATCTGTAATGCTGTATCCACTTGCCAAGCCTGTATAAACAGTGGCAGAAGATTGGTATTCTTTGGGCATGTTTCTGGTGAGGTAAAAAACCACCCCAGCCAACATCGCAGGGAAGATGACCAACCATTTAAGGTTTTTAAATATTATTCTAAAAAAGCCTATTAACGTCATTTAAAAAGTTCTCAGATTTTTGCGGCGAAGGGTGCTTAATTTAACACCTACCACTACTTCTAATTGATAATAATACACCATGAAATCTCTTCTTGAGACTTCTAAGTTAGATTCTGCAATGGTTAAAATATTTTTCAACCTAGACAATTCCGAAGGATGAATTTTACCCCTACGCATCTCAACCGAAGCAATTTCTACTGATAGTCGGGCACTTTCAACATCTTGCTGCCTCACCTTCATTACTTTTTGCGCCGCAACAAGGTTAAAGAAATCGGAGATAACCTTTCTTTTGAGTTCCATTTCGGCATCTGCACGTTTGTACTTTGCCATTTTTTCTTCAGCCTTCAATTGCTTCATGCGGTTCGGCCTACCAAATACCTCTGTCATAGGTAAGGTAATATTTGCGCCGAACCGATATCCCACACCTAAGGAATTATTTAAAACAGAACCATCAGCATTTATCGAATTTAGATTGGTTTGATTGCCATAGGTATAATTTGCAAAGCCAGTTACTCCATTTAACCAAAGGTACCTTGTATATTTGGTATTGTATCTTGCCCTTTCTATTGAAGCATCTTCGAACATAAGCTCGGGAGAGTACCTAATTGCGTAGGCAAGAATGGTATCGAGTGGCTCAATTTGTCGGCCAATATCATCATTTAAATCGAACAAAATTGAATCTACAGGAATGCTAGAAAGTGGCACCATTGCAGCCCCATTCCACACAAGGGTATCTTTTCCCGACTCACAAAACGCGGTGTTTGAGAGGAAGAAGAGCACTGCAAAAAGCAGTATTTGGAAAAAGTATTTACGCAATGGCATTAACTGGTCTCGTATTTTGAATTAACTTATTCAAAAATACGTGCAATAATACCCAAAAAGCGGCCGATTCCCACAAGATAAATAGTTCATTGTATTTTATTTTATACATATTTTTATTTTAAATTTGATTAAACCCTATTTGAATTTTATAGTCTATACAAAAACAATTAATTACAAATTCCTATGAAAAATCTAAAGAAACAATTGGTGGTATTGATGTTATTTATTTTAGCCATTGGTTTGCAACCGTTATTGGCTCAGACCGGAGATGGCATGGGCCCTGGGAGAAACGAAGCCATGAAACAAAGGGCGGATGCTTTGAAAGTAAAATTGAACTTAACAGAACCACAAGCTGCTAAGTACGACGAAATTTTGAAACGCAACCGAGATGAGGCACGTGCCAAAATGCAAGAATTGCCAGATGATGCAACGCCCAGTGAAAGAAGGGTAATTATGGAGAAGGCTTTAAAGAATGCTGATATTGAAATTATGGAGATTTTGGATACCGAGCAGCAGACTATTTACAAGGCAGAGAAGGAAAAAATGAAAGAAGAGGTTAAGGCCAAACGCAAGAAAAAATAAATGGTCCGAACCAATGCAAAGTATTGCGGATAGCGTTTTTTATTATATTGCGACATGAATTTGGATGAAGCAAAAAACAGGATAGAGACGCTTACGCAGAGCTTACAACAGCACAATTATAATTACTATATTTTATCGAATCCGAGCATCAGTGATTTTGAATTTGATCAGCTGATGAAGGAGTTGGAGGCGCTTGAAAAAAGCTATCCAGAATTTGCTTCTTTAAATTCGCCCACCCAGCAAGTGGGTGGAGATATTACCAAAAATTTTGTACAGGTAAAGCATAGGTACCCCATGTTGAGTTTGGGCAATACATACTCTAGCGAGGAGTTGGCCGAATTTGACCAAAGGGTAAGGAAGTTGATTGGGGATGACTTTACCTATGTATGTGAGTTGAAATTTGATGGCTTGGCCATTAGCATAACCTACGAAAATGGTGTGTTGGTGCGTGCAGTAACACGTGGCGATGGAGTGCAAGGAGACGATGTTACAGCCAATGTAAAAACCATACGCAGTATACCGCATCAATTGCAAGGGAATTACCCAGCTAGCTTTGATATTAGAGGTGAAATTTTTATGCACCGAAAGACCTTTGATAGGTTAAATAATGCGCTAAAAAAGGAGCTTTTGGAACAGGGTGTAGATGAAGATAAGATAGCAGAAAAGCTTTATAAAAACCCGCGCAATTTTGCCTCTGGGAGTCTTAAGATGCAAGATTCAAAAGAGGTTGCCAAGCGTTCGTTGGATGCCTTTTTATATTTTGTTTACACAGATGAAAACCCAGCAGTAACTCATGCAGAAAGCTTAAAGTTGGCGCAATCGTGGGGCTTTCAGGTGAGTGACCATTACGAGGTTTGCAAAACATTGGACGATGTTTTGGCCTTTGTAAAAAAATACGATACCGAGCGACATCATTTAAGTTACGAGATAGATGGTGTGGTGATAAAGGTAAATGAATATAAGCACCAGCAAGATTTGGGCTTTACAGCCAAGACGCCACGTTGGGCTATTTCGTATAAGTTTAAAACCGAAACTGCGGTAAGTAAATTAAAGGCAGTTACCTACCAAGTGGGCAGAACAGGGGCCATTACACCCGTGGCCAATTTGGTTCCAGTGCAATTGGCAGGCACTACGGTGAAGCGCGCTAGTTTATACAATGCTGATGAAATTGATCGCTTGGATTTATATGAATTTGACACAGTTTTTGTGGAGAAAGGCGGCGAGATTATTCCAAAAATTACGGGTGTGGATGTGAGCAAGCGCGATTTGTTTGCGCAGAAAATAAATTACATTACTCATTGTCCGGTTTGCCAAACAGCGCTTGTTAGAAAGGATGGCGAGGCGATTCATTATTGTCCAAACGACAGTCACTGTGCCCCACAATTGATAGGCCGTTTGGAGCATTTTATATCACGCAGGGCAATGAATATTGAGGGACTGGGGAGTGAGACAGTGGCCGGACTATTTCACAAAGGTTTGGTTCGAACCTATGCTGATTTATACCTATTGACATACGAACAATTGAACGGGTTAGAGTTTGAATTGGAGGAGGACGAAGAAGGGAAAAAGAAGAAGCGGAGCATTAAGGAAAAGGGTGCAGAGAATATTATAAAGGGCATTGCGGCTTCTAAATTGGTGCCTTTTGAGCGCGTATTGTTTGCCTTGGGCATAAGAATGATTGGAGAAACGGTGGCTAAGAAATTGGCGCAACATTTTGGCAATATTGATAAACTGATGGCAGCTAGTGTGCCCGAGTTAGCAGAAATAAATGAGATTGGCGAAAAGATTGCGGAGAATTTGGTGAAGTTTTTTGAGGATGCGGACAATGTAAAAATGGTATTGCATTTAAAGGAGGCTGGATTGCAAATGGAGGTTGTATATGACCCCAACGAGGTAAGAAGCAATAAATTGGAAGGTAAAACTTTCTTGGTATCGGGAACCTTTTCTATGAGTAGAGACGACCTTAAAAAGATGATTGAACGCAATGGAGGCAAAAATGTAGGCAGCATATCTAAAAGCCTCAATTACCTGATTGCTGGCGATAAAATGGGTCCCGAGAAATTGAAGAAAGCCACGGATTTGGGGATTAGCATGATTGGTGAGGCGGAGTTTTTGGGGATGATTGCTGGATAGATTTGCAGGGTGGCATATTCTCCGGGAAAAGGATATCCGAAGGGACAAGTCGCGACTTGTCCTTGCCCGTTTTAGGGCATAATTTGCGGGGTGGCGAATGCCCCAGCAGGCAAATTTTGCGGGATTGGGGCATCTTCTAGGGCATATTCTCCGGGTGGGCAAAATCCCAAGGACAAGTCGCGACTTGTCCGTACGGGCTGTGGTTTTGGGTGAAATTTGCGGGTGGGCATATGCCCTAAAGGGCGCTTGCGGGATTGGGCATCTTCTAGGGCATATTTTCCGGGAAAAGGATATCCGAAGGGACAAGTCGCGACTTGTCCTTGCCCGTTTTAGGGCATAATTTGCGGGGTGGCGAATGCCCCAGCA
>JBILVK010000128.1:0-7310 GCA_044370475.1 Bacteroidia bacterium | reverse complement strand
GCTGGTATCAACTATTCTACCGCACTCATTCATTAATGTAAAACTTACTTGATGTTTTGTATTTACACCAAAATAATAAATCCATTCATCTGGCATTGTTCTTGGCTGTCTACAAATGGGGTCTGGTGGAATGCTGTCTAATACCACAGAATCATTTACACAATCCATGTAGGCAAATACTCCTTTTACAAATACACTATCCCACCTACATACCCTTATTTCTGCCATGGCATCATTTAAAATTCTATTCATTCGAATAACCAGTGGTTCACCTGGACAAAGAGTATCGTTGCGCAAGGTGAGGTTAGCAACAGGTTTGGCAAAATTGGTATAACCCCAATCTTTGTTGTAGAATGGAACTAGGCTATCCAAGCTGCATATATCTATAGGAAATATAGTCGATGCAATGATGTTCTCTGCTTTTAACATAGAGTCCATCCAGTAATAAACCCCAGCATAGGCTGGTTGGGAGCCTGTAGCAATATGAAAGAGATTACGGTCGGCAGTATCTCCAATCATTCTTCGGTATTCTATATGGGCATTGGGTTCAATGTAAATATAAGCACCTTGTTCTGCTATTATCTCCCCCCAACCTGCTCTGGTGCTGTCGCCTATTTGAAGGAAAGCTCCATCCTTAATTACCAAGCTGCCATTTTGCTTTACATAAATTGCGCCACCTGGTTTAATATAAGTTCTGCTTCCTGCGTCTAATACCAAAGCACTTCCTGGCGACACAATTAACATGCTATTATTACTTGCATTGGCAATAGATTCTATGCCTGCACAGGTGGATGTTTCAAATCCTTTGCTTTGAGGTTGACCATATATAATGAGACTATCTTTGTTTTGTAAATATACCCCTGGGCACATGTTGATACGCGTGGCGTTGCTAATAACCATATTTCCATCTGGGTAATTTATTTTCTTTTTATTACCCAATGTATGTCTATTACCATCATCCGCTTCAAAAATAGTGTCTAATATGTGTTCCCACTGGCGGGAAGTAGCAATCTTGGCATGCCTGCTTTTCTTGTATGGTAAATTCTTTCTTTCCCTGCGGGATAGACATATAGAAATAATTGCTCAATGAATCGAACCTACTAGGAATAGTATCATTGCCACTCGCAATGGCTATCATTTCTACTCCTCTCCCAACATCGGGTAGTTTAATGATGATTGTATCAGAAGCTGTGGCAGTTGTAAGCGGGTTAATTAAGCAAGAATAAGTTTGTCTGCCAATAATTGTACTCTGAAAATCAAGCAAAATAGTTGATAAAAATAGCGTGTCATTAAATATTAAATAAGACCCATTATCAACTTTAACTGTTCTAAAATTGGCATAACTAGGTGGGCAATATTTATATCCTTTACCCATATAAGAAAGTGTATGGTAATTTACAAAAAGTTTTTGACCATTAAAATAGAGCTTTTTATTTGACTGATTTGGTAAGTTAAAAGGGTTGCTTGCGCTATCTGCGATATTGCCTTCCAAACGAGCTAAATGAAGATGACAAGAAGTATCATTAACCAAGTTGCCCGTGTTGTTTTTACCTAATCTAGCTTCAAAACTTGTATCCTTTCCTGTAACGAAATGAATTGTAGTTGAAACAAAATCACCAGAATCCCTTTTAAATATGGTTGGCAATATTGAACCACAAACTTGAGGGTAAATAAACGATTGATAAATTGTTTTCTCATTTGTTTGGTTAATTTTCAGCCTAGTTAAATAGCCCCCAGAAATTCCTAATGCTGCTGAGCCAGTGAAATTCCACTCATTCTTAGTTAAAGTTTTTTCTTCGAAACCTGAAGCCGATAATCCACCCTTCAGCGAGCAATGATGAGTTGTTAAAGACCAATTTCCTGGTAGATTGCAGGGGTAATCCCAAATATGTATGTTTCCAGTTTTTCTGTAGGAGGAATTATCTTCATTTCCATTTCCATTTAGAATAAAGGTGGTTTTAGTAAAATCCTCAACATTTGTGGCATCTATAAAATCATTGAGAATATAATAAATATTCCCTTCTAAATTGAGGGAAATTACATTTCTAGATATTGCATTTCCTACTAAAGTTGAATTTTTATTTTCTTTCCAATCATAAACTAAATTAAATTCAGTTATCCCAAAGGCTGATTTTTGCTTTTTCTCAAATTTGGGATTTTTATATTGGTCATAGTTTGGCGTGTTAAGGGTATGGATTTGAATTACATTATGCATATCAAATTTATTCGTTCCATCACTTAATGTATAGCCCGCATAAGGCGGATCTACAACCATTTGCATACTTTGAGACTTAAAGGAGTTTTGTACAAACAAAGACCAGGAACCCATATCTTCGTCTTCGTGAGTTCCATCAAAAATTGATGCCGCCTCATCAATTGCAGTTTCTTTTTCACATAACATCAAGAAGGTTTGATAGGATTTGGAGGTTTCATTTCTTATTAATATATTTCCAGCATCGACCATAGCATCAAAATCTTTAGGCAAATCCTTTGTCACTTCAATATCATTTCCTCCAACAATAGCCACATACTCAACCAAATAATTATTTAAACTTGCTCCTACTACACCATAATTAAACTCGCCATGTCCAGTTAAAGATAAAATTGCAGCATCTGTTGGCCCACTATTATCAAAAGTGGGAAGAATATAATGATTTACCCTTAGTCGATCAACCCAATTTATGATATTCAAAATCTCATTTTTATTATAAAAAACCTCATGGCTTTTGGGGGGATAAAGATTCCTTTGTGTTCTAAAGGCCGGAAGTCCACAATCCAAAAGTCCATAATTTAAATAGTGAATGCCTTCAGCATAAACAGAATAAGAGTTTTTTTCTTTGTTTATGGGTGTTTGAGGAACATTTTTTGAAAATAGGTGGAACCCCACGAATAAATTCTCCACAATTCCATCATACCCTAGTTTGTTCCATTTCACTGGGCTATAAGTTGGATTATAACCTGGACCACCAAAGATTCTATAAATGAAATTCCCTTGTAGAATATTTGTTTCTACGCCTGCATCATTCAACACTTGTGCCGACATTAACAAAGCACATGCAGCTGCAATTCCGTGATTCTTTTTCCAGCCGCTTTGATGCTCAACAATTCCACTCCAGCCTGTGCTTAATTGATATAAATCTCGTGTTAATTTTCTTAATTTGTTTCTTGGACTACTTTTGAAAATATTTCTATCTGAATCACCAAAGCCCCAAACATATCTGTAACCAGCTCTTAGTTCAGTAATTTCATATGAAGCCTTTAGAAGATCATAGGCTGCTAGCCAATGTATCAGAGACCTAGAAGCAAATTGAATTTCCCCCTTTGAATAAAAGTTTGGCATTTCGTCTGTAAGATGACTAAAAGCATTCACATAATTATTAGATAAATTAGGAAAAAATACACGGTCCCTAAATTCATTTCTTCTGGTAAAACTTTTTATACTACCATAAGAGGTTGTATCAAGCCACCTAGCAGCACTATCTAGACCAATTAAAAAGACAAAGGCATTGCATTTGGCCCATAACGCCAAGCGGCTTGGGCCCTCAGCACCATTCCCATCAATCGATTTCATGCCACCATCTGCTGGCATTGGGTCTACTGCGAAATTGTATAGTTTACTATAGGCCTCGAAAACTGGGCCATCGCCTTTTTCTCTTATTATTCTATCTCTGATATTGTTTATGGTTTGATTAAAGGATAAATTCCCATTATACCTATCAAATGTAGTATATGGGTGTCCATAATTGCCACCTTCAATTTTGAGTCTACCACGGTACAATTCCTCTGGCTGAGCAAAAACTAAATTGAAAATTAAGTTAGAGATTAAGAAAAGTATCAAATTTTTCATTTACATAATTATTTCATAGGAATTCAAATTTATACTGTCATTTACAGCAATTAGTCCAAAACTAGGAGACATACAACCAATTACTTTTAAATTTGGATTCTTAATATGGTATTCATAAAAAACATGATTAAAAGTAAAATCATCTATTTCTAAATTTCCTAAGTATCGTTTAAAATAGATATCTTCAAAAACAATTTCACTGAAATAAAAATGATATTTTAAAAATTGAATTTCAATAATATAATCATGAGTATTACCATCAAACTCAGTCCTTGTACTTAAAGAATGCTTAACTTTAAAATCTCCTTCCCCTTTTAATGTCTGATAAGAATTGGTGATTTGCATATTCTTTACATTTTCATATGGACCACAATCTGGATTATTCCATGATTTGTAATCATCAAACCACGTGGTATCACAATCAGTTCTAACAAAAATTAAGGTGTCTCCCTTGTTACTCCTAAACTTTATTGTATCAAAAGTTGGGTCAGTATAATAACGTGTTCTTTCTAATGAAACAGGCGTTAAATACTTATAAGTAGTAGTCATTTCTCCACAATTAGTAGAATCTTTTTTGCAAGAAAAAAATGCTAGAAAAATGATTGAAAATATTAGGAATTTTATTTTCATAAATTGGGGATTTGTAGTTCAAATATATTCAAATAAATAGAAATTACAACAGCTTATATAACTATTTTACCCCCCCTTATAATGGTTATTATATTCTTTCCATCACTTTTTCGCGATAGTATTAATAGGTAAGCCACTTGTTATTTGTCCAACAACTTTAATAAAAATCTTTATAAAATTCAGCATACTGCCTAAATCCAACAAATCTCCAAATAATATATAAATTCAATTGACAACAATAAAAAACAAATCTAAAATTTAACAACCAATTAAATTTGAAATTTATCTTTGATTAAATTTATCACCTAGCAAACATGAGCATAAAAAGATATTTGTATGGATAAGAAAATTGAAATTCATAACGGAAAGTCGCTCAACTTTCAAAAGAAGTAGTTGGGTAATTTTTAAAAGCCTCATCTTTTTTGCATCTTTGCTGGCTCATTGAAGGAACATGATTAAATTTCTGTTTTATTTATTTCTATTTTACGTGGTGTATAGGTACGTATTTGGTGGCTTTAAGGTAAAGGTATTTCATTACCACCAAAACAATCCGCAGCAACCCAATAATGCCAGCAACTACAAAGAGGAAGGGAGAGTGACCATTGACCCAAAAGTGCCTCAGCCTAAAAAAACAAAAACCGATAACCTAGGTGAGTACGTAGATTACGAAGAGGTAAAATAAGCATGGAAAAGAAAATACGCTCCCTACTCCTAAAAACACTTGGTACAGAATCCTATTTGGGACTGGTGAGTAGTGCTTATATTAGGTTGATTTCTGCTGGGTTTTTAAAAGACAAATATCCAGAATTATTCTTTTTAAAAGAGCTGGTTAAACCTGGTTTTGTTTGTGTTGACATTGGTGCCAATGTGGGTTATTATTCTGTTTTTCTATCGCAACATGCAGGCTCAGAAGGCAGAGTTTATGCCATAGAGCCAGTACCTATGTTTGGAAATGTATTCTTGCGCAATACAGAAAGGTTTGCCTTAAACAATATTACTTTGTATCGCTGCGCCCTTGGTTCAGAACGAAAAGAAGTTACCTTGGGTACTCCCATGATAGATGGTGTTTTTAGACATGGATTAACCAAGATTATTGAGAACAACCAAGAAGCAAATGCGCAAACCTATACTGCGCAAATGGAAGTTGCAGACCAATTGTTTGAGCCGCTTAATAAAATTGATTTTCTTAAATGTGATGTAGAAGGTTATGAGGTAATTTTGTTCCCGCAAATGTTGCGTACGTTGGAGCGCTGCAAACCTTTGATACAAATAGAAATTTCGAGCGAAGAAAATCGCGATAAACTCATGAAGCTCTTGCAGCCATTGGGCTACAAAGTCTATAAACTACATCAAAACGCTTTGGCAGAAATGAACACCAACGTAGCACTGAAATACGAAAACGGCGATTTTTATTTTAAGGCTTAGAAGTTTATCACCCTAATTACACATTTACCAAATTAATCGTAATGAAATCTGCATTTAGCATACTTCATTTCTCAATGTGTTTTTTCTTATAAGTAGATCCTCCTTTAAGTTTATCTATGGCGGCATCGAGCCTCATTTCATTCGTTTTTGAGGAGAACTCATGTTGCGTAGCTGTAAGGGAGTTATACTCATCAAGTGACATGATTACAACCCCAGTATCTTTTCCTCTATTGATAATTAAAGTTTCAAAGTTATCTGTTACTTTATCAAAGTACCTTTTAATGTCTTTTCTAAAATCAGAGATGGTTGTAGTTAGCATATGAATCGTATTTTGTACAAATCAATGTACAAAATAGAACAAAAACAAGACGCTAAAAAGGTGCAATAATTTATTAATTGCTTTACTTATTTTTAGGTTACCTAAATTCTCCTAATCAAAAAATAAAAATCTAAGAGTTAAAATAATGACATAGCGTGACTATAGAATCAAAACTGAAATGGCTTTAAAACCTGCTAAACTACCAATCGTCTTCGTCTACAATGATAGGTTCACGCAAGGCTGCTTTAAGGCTCTCTATGAGCTTTAAAATGTCTTTATCGGCATTCCTTAATACGATATCGTTTTCTCTTACCCTGGTGGTGGAGGTATAGTAATACTCAAAGTAATTTCTGCTGCCTTTACCTCCATCTGCTGGCTTAACACCTTCGTGCACCAAATTGGTGATTTGGTAACGGTATCTTCCTTCTTTAATGTATAAGGTAATCTTAAACTGAAACCTACCTATTGGTCGCTTCGAATACTTATTCATGTAAACATAAGCAGGTATGCTACCTACATAAGACAACTTCTGATTGCGCTTGTCAATTTCAATCTTAATCTCTTTGCCCAAATTTGCCTCCACCCATCTTTTGGTGCGCAAATAAATAGAATCTGAGCCACTTTCTTCTTGCTCTACCACACCTTGATAGGTGATTAAATTAGTGGCCGAATCTATATACAATACAATGCGCTCATAGGGCTTAAGCAATGGGTCTACCGGACCCTCAGGGGCTGGCTGTCCATCTGTTGCCATGGTATCAACCGCGGTTGAGTCTGGCGTTTCCGAAAAATCATACCCAGGAGTAGTTTCATCCTGAACTTGCGCCTGTGCTACATTTGAAAATATAGCTCCCAATACCAATAAACCTATTCCAATAATTTTCTTCATTTTCATCATTTCAATCACAAAGTTAAATAAAAGTTTAATGCTTCGCTTCTCTTTTTGGCACCATGTGGTGCTCGTGCGCCGCTAATTGCTTTTCTTTTTGTTTTTTATCCAATCCAAAACCATTTTCCCTCATGGCATCCCAATACTCTTTTCCATAGCCCACATAAATCTCATCACCCGGTTTTATGTTTCTGGAGGCA
>JBILVK010000042.1:0-23681 GCA_044370475.1 Bacteroidia bacterium | reverse complement strand
TATCCCCCTCCAAACCACCCGCACAAACAAAAAAGTATTCATCCCAAGGCGCCACATTTGCCAAATGCAAAAAATTCTCCGGATCCTCATTCTCCAATAGAATTGTCCCCACAACCATTCGCCCCTTCGCCATTTTCTTTATCTGCTCAGAAATCTTTTGCCGCGTAGCAGGCAAATTTACCTCACTAATATCAGGCATCACAACCACCTTTTTATACACCCTGCTCTTTAAAGCCTCACTCCTAAACCTGTCCAATGTGCAAACCCCAACACAATTTTTACTCAAAAATAAATAATCAGGCTCACCAAATTTTGGATCTTGGTTCAGCTTTAAACCCTCATTTCCGTAAGGCGACATCTCAGTTAATAGACCACTCCAACTATACCCAAATACCTTATCAAAAAGGTTCTTCCCAAATTTCGGTCTGATCCAATCATCCACTGGAGCAAAATATACCAAGTCTATCTTGGCCTGCATACTCCGCTCTGCCATCCTAAGTCGCCGCTTCAATTTAATATACCTAAACAAAAACGCCATTTTCCCCTCCCGCTTGCTCTCTACCGCAGTTTCCTCTATCGCAAAACAATGAATCCGCTTTGCCTGATCCCTGTAGTTTATCTGTAAGTAATTGTTTAACTCAATCCAATTGGGCGTAAAAATAGCAACCTGCTTCTGCAAACGCAGCAATGCTTCCACATACAAACGCGCATACGCTTGGTATCTATATTGATCCCGACTGAAAACCAAGCCTATGCAAAAAACATCCATGTAAGGCAAAGTTTAGTCTTGTACACGGTAATTTTGTGCTTAATTTTGCACATACGCACACCAAAAATGCTTTTCATTATCAAGCAGTAAACAGATAAAAGTACTTTTTTTTCAAAAAATTCTGCATTTACTTTACTTTTTATCGAAAAGTGCTACCTTTGCGCTCCCACAAATTGACCGATGGTGTAACTGGCAACACATCTGATTTTGGTTCAGAGGAGTCTAGGTTCGAGCCCTAGTCGGTCAACTAACCCTCACCTCAAAAAGGTGAAACTTAATAAAATAACAATCTTATGGCGGTTAAAAACGAAGTAAAGATTTTCTCAGGTACACGCTCAAAGTACCTTGCCGTAGAAATTGCTAAGGCCTACGGAATTCCATTAGGAGATTGCTCAATATCTTATTTTAGCGACGGAGAATTTCAACCAAGTTTTAACGAATCTGTTAGGGGTTGCGATGTATTTTTGGTTCAAAGTACCTTTCCCAATACAGACAACCTCATGGAGCTTTTGCTCATGATAGATGCTGCCAAAAGAGCCTCGGCACATTATATTACAGCGGTGATTCCTTATTTTGGAATGGCCCGCCAAGATAGAAAAGACAAGCCCCGCGTTTCCATTGGTTCAAAAGTAGTGGCAGATATGCTTACTGTTGCTGGCGCTAGTCGCGTAATTACCATGGACCTGCACGCACCTCAAATTCAAGGATTCTTCGAGGTTCCGGTAGATCACTTAGACCCTGCAGTTATTTTCCTTCCTTATATGCGTAGCCTCAATATGGGTAGCAATATTATTATTGCTTCTCCAGATATGGGATCTTCGGCCAGAGCCAGAACCTATGCAAAAGCATTGGGTTGCGATATGGTTATTGTTGACAAAGAGCGCAGAAGGGCCAACGAAATTGCCTCTATGACACTTATTGGTGATGTTTCGGGCAAAGATGTTCTCATGGTAGACGACATTATTGATACCGGTAATACCCTTGCCAAAGCAGCTCAGTTGTTAAAAGACAGAGGTGCGCTAAGCGTAAGGGCCATGTGTACGCATCCCGTTTTAAGCGGAAAAGCCTACGAAAATATTGAGAACAGCGTGTTAGACGAATTAGTTGTGTGCAATACCATTCCTTTGGTTCGAACCGACTCTAAAATTAAGGTTTTAACCGTTGCACAACTTTTTGCAGACGCTATTAAAAACATCACAGAACATGGCTCTATTTCTAGCCTGTTCGACATGAACAAATAAAATTTTCTTGCTGCATCATTCCCCCTAAAATTGGGTGGATTATGCATGCAATTTTTCAATCAAAATAAATAACAACTAAATAAATAAAACATGAAATCAGTAGCATTATTCGGTACCGCCAGAACAGAAGTTGGCAAAGTTTCAACAAAAGCACTTAGAACAGAAGGTAAAGTTCCATGTGTACTTTATGGTGGTGCAGACCACGTACATTTTTTCTTATATGAGCCAGATTTTAAATTATTGGTTTATACGCCAAATACCTACAAGGTAAAATTAGAAATTGATGGCAAAGTGTATAGAGCAATTCTTAAAGACATTAGCTTTCACCCAGTAAACGATTCAATTTTACACGCAGATTTCCTAGAAATTGACGAAACAAAAGCAGTGGAAATTGGTATTCCAGTTAAATTGGTAGGTAATTCAGTAGGTGTTCGTGCCGGTGGTAAATTAGTTGTAAAGGCTAAAAAATTAAGAGTAAAAGCATTGCCTTCTGTATTGCCAGATTTTATCGAAATCAATATCGATAACCTAGAAATTGGTAAATCAATTAAAGTTGGAGAAGTTGTTGCTCCAGAAGGAATTACTTTATTAGATTCTTTAAACAACCCTGTAGTAAGTGTTAATACTACACGTGCTGCGCAAGAAGCTGCTAAAGCTGAAGAAAAAGACAGTAAGAAGAAAAAATAGTTTCTGGTCGAAAGACCTTAATCCTATTCTCCCAAAAAGAGCTTGTCTTGCAAAAGGCAGGCTCTTTTTTTTACCTAAAACCATGATGGGCGTTTATGCTTGTTTAAATGAAATATGACAATGCATTTTTTCCAAAGAAATACACATTAAAAACTGTGGTAAATCCTATTTATCATGCTGATAACAAAGCATGTGCAGCGCATTTTCAACTTTTATTTGCATATAAAACAAATAATTTAATTTGCATGGAAAGGCAATAAATTATATTTTGCTTAAAATTTGACTTATGAAAAAAACATTACTTACCCTTTTTGCCATGGCTATTTGCCTGCATTCATGGGCGCAGGCACCTACCAACACCAAGCCTGTTGAACAAACTCCAGCTGCCACAAAATCAGAAGCTGAGGCAAAAGCTTCAGAAGGTGGTAACCCTGGTTCAGCCATCGGATTAAATCTTTCTACCAATGGTGTTGGTTTGCAATTTGCACAAAATATTGGAAGCAAAAGAATGCTTGCAGTTAGGGTTGGTGGTATGTATATGCCGTTTAAACTAACTAATTTTGAATACGATTTTGATGGTACAAAATTAGTTATCAATGGCGATATCAAATTAGGTTCTGTTCAAGCTTTGGTAGACTTTCACCCGTTCAAAAATGCCTTTAAAATTACAGGTGGATTGGCTTATATGCTTTCTGATATCAGTGCTACTGCTATGGTTAAAGATTCTGTAAAACAAGGAGATATTATGATATCACCTGATGAAGTTGGTAAAATTGATGTAGGTATTAAAGTTGGACCAATTTGTCCTTATGTAGGAATAGGTTTTGGCCGTGCAGTACCTAAAACTAGGTTCAGTTTTAATTTTGAAGTTGGAGGTTATTTCATCACCAAGCCACAAGTAAGTTTTAAAGCGTCGGGTATGCTTGAACCAACTTCTTCTAATGAAAAAGTATTACAAGACAATATGAGTGGCTTTACTTGGTTGCCAATGATGACTTTTGGGTTTAATTTTAAGATAGGAAAATAACCCGTCGTCATGGTGAGCCTGTCGAACCCACACCGTCATGGTGAGCTTGTCGAACCAAAAAAAACAACAAAATATAAAATCAAACAATATGAAAAAAAATATATTTAGCATTTTAGCACTAATATTAGTGCTTGGATCAGGCCTTCTTGTAATAGATGGCTGTAAATTAAAGAACCCTACCGAAGGTTTTGCTATTGGCATTAAAGCAGATGCGGTAACTGCACCAAGTGAGTTATTGGTTAGAGATGCCAAAACTGGCTCTCCATTGGCCAGCTTAACAAGTGCAACACCTGTTACCATCAGTGGCCCTGGAGCTCCTTATGTTTATAGCTCTGGTGCTACAAAAGCAATCAGTATTTTTCAAGGAGCAGTTTCTTTTTCTTTGAGAAAAGGAACTCCAGTTTCTGCCAGTAACCCAATAAAATTTACGATTTTTATTGATGTGCCAGGCTATTTACCTTTGGAATACCCAATTACCTTAACAAGTCTTGACCCAATTCAAGAAGAGGCCTATTTGGTAAACTTTAGTGCTCCACCAGCAGGTGCTGCTGCATCAACTAAAACTGTAGAAACAGGTTCGGATGGTAAAACTACCGATACTTCAAGTATTACCATACCAGCAAGTCCTGATAAAAAAGAAGCCTTAAAAATTGACATTGCTGCTGGCACCCAAATGCTCGATGCGCAAAACCAACCTGTAACCGGAGCCGTAGAAGCCAAAGTAATGCAATTTACACCTAGCAACGAAGAATCATTACTATCTTTTCCTGGTGGTACCGATTTTACTGGCTTAAAAGATGCCAATGGAAATGCTTTACCTAATGGTGGTTTTGAGCCTGCTGGATGGGTAGATATGACCATGAGCGCTGGTGGTAAATCTGTAAGTAGCTTCGACAAGCCTTTAATGGTTTCTATGGAAGTAAACGCTGATGAAATAAATGGTTTAACCAATGCTAAATACAAGGTAGGCGATGTAATTGATATATATAGCAAAACCGCTGGTAATACTTCTTGGATAAAAGAGGGTACTGCAACCATTGTTTTAAATAGCAATAATAAGTTAGAAGCACAAATGCCTGTAAAACATCTTTCAGTTTGGGCAATGGGAGTTATACTTCCCAAATGTGGTGCTCCTGTAAAATTAGTATTAACTCTCCCAAAAGGATACTCTAGTCATTGGATTGAATATAGAGATTATAAGCCTTTTTTTAATAGTTATTGGTTTGCGGGTTGGATGATTATTAATGAAAGTACAGTAGGTTCTGGACTAGTAACTGTTGAAACTAATTTTGTTCCAGGTGCAGGTATAGATTATCAGTTACTTAATAATAATACTAAGGAGGTTCTATATACAGGTAAATTGTGTGGAACACTTGCTAACCTTGGAACTATTGATCCAGTGGTTAATTTAGTTAATAATGTTTTTATCAAATGTGCAAATGGCAGTGGTGTGCTTTTACCAGATAATTATAAAGTGTATTATGTGAATGAAAACGATTACCAAAATACCATTAACCCTGCAACTGGTAGGAAAATAGACCCAAGAGATCCAGCAATTAATGGCAAAGATTGGAAAGAAACCACAGTTGTGAATAAAACCAGTGATGGTAAAATTATCAATACCATAACTCTACCTAAAGCGGATATGGTAATTGGACAGAAATATCGTTTCTCTGTTTACTACAATGATGGAAAAAAGGAAAGTAGAGAAGATTATTTGCTTCCAGCTCCTATTGTGCAAGAAGTGCTAGATGCAGGCGGCCAAGATGTAATTATTATATTAACTACTTGCCCTATTTAGGTCAAAAGATTTTACGCAAGGATTACAGCCTTGAGTAATTAAAAAAAGAGCTTGTCTTGCAAAAGGCAGGCTCTTTTTTTTGTCTTTGGTAATTGGTCTTTAGTCTTTGGGGCCTAATACATTGAGAGGATTTGTGTTAATTTTAATCATTTAAACTGCAGCTTCATTCAAATTCAAAGAAGCTCAATACCAATGATGCTTGATAACTTCACCAAAGGCTTTGGAATCGGAAAAATGGCCAAAACAACAGTGATTAAAAAAAATTGTTACTTGGTATCTTTGTAGTAAAAACCAAACTAATTCTCCGCAAACACCTGCTCCAAATCAAGCACAAAGTCAGTCAAAATAGGCGTGCTAATAAAATCGCCAATTGTAAATAATTTAGATGCTTGATACTTCCCATTTACCAGTGTATATATAAGCAAAGTTTGCTCATCTGGATGTATCACCCAATATTCCAAAACACCAATTTCTCAATAATTCAGCAAATCATTGATAGTATGCTTTAACTCCAAAATCACTTGAGGAGAAACTGCACCTAGCCTATTTTTGAGCCTGCTTTTTGAGATACTTCTAAGATGAATAACCATGATCTCAGAAGTGGTATTTAATCCATTTTGTGCATTGGGTTCAAGAATGGGATTGCCTTTATAATGCTTCAATTTTGTGGTTAGCGGGCAGCATAAAATTACTGGGGCATATTCATTGGCCAAATTACCACTAACAATTATTACAGGCCTAAATCCTGCTTGCTCACTGCCTTCTGTGGGGTTGAGGTTGGCATTCCAAATTTCGCCCTGCCTCATAAATCTTTGTTCAATACCTTCAAATAATCTTCCATGCCTTCCTCAGCTAGCATCATGATATCAGTATCATCGGCCATTTGCTTGTACGACTTTACATATTCTGCCCTATTTAATTGATCCAAATAAATGCGCAAAGCCTTTTCTATCAATTTGTTTTTAGGCATAGAAAGACTCTGAGCAACCTCATTGAGCCGCTTCAATAAATCATCTGGCAATGTACTTGTAAATGTAGACATAACACTGTTAGTTTTATAAAACAAAAATATAAAATATAAATATGATTTGCAAATATAAGGTCTTTGCTTTGCCAGCCGAAGCTTTAGCGTAGGTTGGGTCTTTGGGTTTAGTTAGTCTTAAGGGTATACTCCTGCCTTTACTATGGACTATGGTCTATCGACTATCGACTCTCATAGACTATAAACTATGAACTCCTATGGACCATGGTCTATGGACTATGGACAATTTTCTCTACTTTTGCCGCAAATGAAGTATTTGATAGTAGGCCTTGGCAATATTGGTGATGAGTATGCACATACGCGTCACAATATTGGTTTTGATGTGGCCGATGCTTTGGCAGAAAAATATAAAGAAAGTTTTAAGGCAGATCGATATGCGGATGTGGCAGAATTTTCGTTAAGAGGCCGACATGTTACCATCATTAAGCCAAATACCTATATGAACCTGAGCGGAAAAGCAGTGCGCTACTGGATGCAAGCACAAAAAATCCCCGTTGAAAATATCTTTGTAATTGTAGACGATCTAGCCATTGCATTCAATAAAATTAGAATTAGAGGCAACGGCAGCGATGCGGGTCACAACGGCTTAAAAAGCATTCAAGAACTATTGCTTACCCAAAACTATCCGCGCTTAAGATTTGGCATTGGTAACAACTACCCCAAGGGTAGGCAAATTGATTTTGTGCTCGGGAAATGGAGCAATGAGGAACTCGTAGAAATCCCATCCCTCATCAAACACTCGGTTCAGGCCGTGGAAAGCTTTGTCACCAGAGGCTTGGCAAACACCATGAACGATTTTAACAAGTAAGCCGAATGCAAGAAAAAGAAAAGAACAATTACGTGAGTAACTCCATGTGGATGCTATTGGAGAAATCTGCACGAATTATTTCTGGTATTCTTGTAGGGGTGCTGGTGGTGCGCTACTTGGGGGCCACGCAATATGGTATTCTTACTTATGGTTTGGGCATTATTGCCATACTCACCATTTTTAGCACACTGGGCTTAGATAGCTTGGTAATTAGGGAACTCATTACACGCGGTAAACATAAAAATAAAATCCTGGGAACCGCTTTCTGGCTTAGGTTTGTAGGCTCGCTGGTGGTGGTTGCTGGCTCTTGTTTTTATTCATTACTTAGAGACCCAATTGCCACAACTTACATCGTTTTTCTATTGAGCATTTCTATTGTTTTTCAATCGCTCAATGTAATAGACATGTACTTTCAAAGCGAGGTAAAAGGCAAACTCACCGCCATGAATCAGGTTATTACCCTTTTTCTCTCTGCCCTAGTAAAAATATATTTGATATATACCGAGGCTCCACTAGAATGGTTTGCCACCATGGCGGCTTTAGAAGCTGCGCTCTCTGCCCTGATCCAATACCTATTTTACAAAAAAGCGGGTCAACATATTAGGTCCTGGCGCTTTAGCACCCTTGAAGCAAAACACTTGCTATTTCTCGCTATTCCGCTCATATTATCATCTTTCATTCAGCTATTTTACCAAAATGTAGATGCCATTTTAATTGCCCGTTTCTTGCGCGATATGGGCGAGGTTGGGCAATACGGCGCAGGCGTAAGAATTAGTCAGGCTGCCTACTTTATTCCTGTTGCCATTTGCGCCGCTGTATTCCCTGGCATTATCAATAACAGAGATAATAAACCCTTACAGCTTAAAAGGCTTACCCAGTTGTATAGCCTCATGATTTGGGGAGCCATTGGTATTATTGCGGGCGGAATGCTCCTGGGTGATTTTGTGATAAACTTTTTATATGGCGCTAAATTTCCCAATGCACCCATCATCTTTAAAATACATATTTGGGTAAGTTTGCCTGTGTTTTGGGGCACCGCTTGGGGTATGTGGATGTTGGCTATTCAACAACAGAAATACGTGCTCTGGATGCAAATTTTAAATGCCATACTCATCATCGGTTCAGAATTTATTTTAATACCCCGCTTAGGCATTTCTGGAGCCGCTTATTCGCTGGTTTTGGGCTCATATGTGGCATTTATTTTTATGGTAATGGCTTATAAGCCTAAAGAGGGACTTCAACTTTTTTGGCGCGCCTTACACCCAAAAAATATTCTCGAAGTTATTCGCTATTCCAAAGGATAAGTTGTTAACTTTGTTTCATGTTGGTTTTTGCAGCACATTCTACAGAGAGAGTAAAATACATCCTAAACTTCCTGCTAACCGAGTGCTTGGGCATCGCTTATGATGTTACAGACAACCCAGAATATTTCAGAAAATCTCACTCTCAAAAAATAAATTATAGCCATCATATCATTGAGGGGTGCATCAATATTCCTTCCAATAATTTGCTGTTTCAAGACACCATTGTGGTGCAAAAAATAGAAATGCACGCCCATCCAAATTGGCATAAATATTTCTTTAAAACACCTTATAAAGAGGTGCCAGATTTTAAAGTACAAACCACCTTCCTCCCTTTCGATTTGCTCTCTGCCAGCTTTTACCTCCTAAGCCGTTACGAAGAATACCTCAACGAATCGCGCGATGAACACAACCGTTTTAAACCCCAAAATAGCATCGCCTTTAAAGAAGATTTTTTAAGCTTTCCTTTAGTAGATTATTGGGTTCAGCAATTTGCCAAATTATTAAAAATTCAATACCCAGAAATTGTCATTAATGAACCCTCTTTTAAACAAATAAATACCATAGATATAGACTTTGCTTTTAAATACAAAGGTCTCGGTCTGATCCAAAGGGCGCGCAAGTTCAGCGGTTCTCTGCTCAAAGGAAAGGTAGATTACCAACCCCTATTTCCACCTCAATCGGACCCTTATGATACCTATGATTTTTTGATTGCAGAAGCCCGGGCAAAAAATATTGAAACCCTATTCTTTTTTCTCTTAGCAGATTATGGTGCTTACGATAAAAACATTCCCCCACATTCTAAAGAAATGAAAAGTCTTGTTAATGAACTTTCACCTCATTTTACATGTGGCCTACATCCTTCCTACAAAGCGGGTATCGACAAAAAATTGCATATAAAAGAAAGGTCCGTTTTTAAATCGCTTTTCTCAAAAGAAGCCACTCACTCTCGTCACCATTTCCTAAAAGTGCGCTTGCCAGAAAGCTACCGAGAACTCGAAAAATTTGGTGCTACTGATGATTATACCATGGCGTATTCATCTCAAATTGGTTGGAGAGCTTCTACTTGCCATTCATTCCTATTCTACGACCTCCCACAGGAAACCACAAGAAATATTAGGGTACACTCTCCGTGTGTAATGGATGTAACCCTAAGAAATAGCCTAGACTTAAATGTAACAGAAGCTCAGCAAAAAATAGCCGAACTAAAAACCCAAGCACAAAAAGTGAATGGCGAATTTATCAGCATTTGGCATAACTCTAACTTCGATGAAACACAAGGTTGGAGCAACTGGAAACAGGTTTATCAAAGCATATTCGAATAAAATATTATTTTTGCTCCAATAGCTAAAATCATGATTGGAGAATTAAAAATATACAATACCCAAAGCCGAGAAACAAATGTCTTTAAACCTATTCACGAGGGTTATGTAGGAATGTATGTTTGTGGTCCAACCGTATACAGCAACGCACATTTGGGCAATGCAAGAACCTATGTATCTTTTGATATAATTTATAGGTACTTACTTCACCTAGGCTATAAAGTAAGGTATGTAAGAAATATTACAGATGCCGGACATTTAGAGGGCGATAGGGACGAAGGTGATGATAAGTTTGCTAAAAAAGCAAAGCTAGAACAGCTAGAGCCCATGGAGATTGTTCAACGTTATACCATAGATTTTCATGACGTGCTGAACCAATTTAATACACTACCGCCAAGCATTGAACCTACTGCAACGGGTCATATCATTGAGCAAATTGAAATGACCAAAAAAATCATTGCCAATGGATATGCATATGAAACCAATGGTACAGTGTATTTTGATGTAGAAAAATTTTCTAAGGCCCACGACTATACCGCGCTGTCGAACCGAAACTTGGATGATTTACTAAACAATACCCGAGAACTAGATGGACAAGATGAAAAGAAAGGTCGCCTCGACTTTGCCCTTTGGATCAAAGCGAAACCTGAGCATTTGATGAAATGGCAAAGTCCTTGGGGAGAAGGATTCCCTGGCTGGCATATTGAATGCTCTGCCATGAGTTCTAAATACCTGGGACCAGAGTTTGATATTCATGGAGGTGGCATGGACCTTATTCCAACCCACCATACCAATGAAATAGCTCAAAACATTGCATGCAATCACGCACAGCCAGCTAAGTTCTGGATACATACCAATATGCTTACTGTGAATGGTCAGAAAATGAGCAAAAGCTTAGGCAATTCATTCTTGCCGGCAGAACTTTTTTCTGGCAATCATCCCATTCTTGAAAGAGGATATTCTCCAATGACGGTTCGCTTTTTTATGTTGCAAGCACACTATAGAAGCACCTTAGATTTTAGAAATGATGCCTTGCAAGCGGCTGAGAAAGGTCTTTCACGCTTAATGTCCGGACTCAAACTATTGGCCTCTTTGAAAACATCTGCAGAATCTTCATTTAGCGTAAATGAGATAAAAGAAAAGATATACAAAGCAATGAATGAGGATTTTAATACCCCCATTGCCATTGCCCATGTTTTTGATGCAGTAAGGTTGATAAATTTGGTGAACGACGGAAATGAGAGCATCACAGAAAGTGATAAAAACGAGTTGAGTTCATTTTTTCATACATTTGTTAATGAGGTGCTTGGACTTAAAAACGAGACAGATTCTCAAAGCAACAAATTGGAAGATGTAATGAAAGTGGTGATAGAATTGAGGTCGGAAGCCAAACTTAAAAAAGACTTTGCAACTTCCGATTTTATTCGTGACAAGCTAAATGCCGTTGGGATAGATATAAAAGACAGTAAAGAGGGCACTAGCTTCTCCATTAGATAGGTATAAGTTATTAAGTGGTAGGAATAAAAGAGTATATGGTAATCTTGATATTACATTGGTAAGCTACATTTGTTAAAAATTAACGCTCATGTATTCCCAAACCTCAACCTCGAAAAAAGCGGATTTCGTAAAACCGGAACAAAATTCACCAGAGTCTTGGAATCAGGCGTATAAAGTATATGCCAATTTGGATTACGACCGCGAAAGGAAGAATTGTGCCTTAGAAGTGATTGATGGGTATTTAACCGAAGGCGAAAGTCTAAAACTCAATGGCACCAGCAGTGTTATAAAAAGAAAAATAAAAGTATTTCACTTCGAAGTTTCTAAAACTCCAAGCATAAATACTTATTTTAGAAGTAACCCTTTTGAGCTCATGGCCGAAGAGCTAGAGAATTTTCTTGTTTGCATTTACAGAAAAAAACAACTGGTAGGTTACCAATACTTTGACCACTTGAACAACCTAAAAGGCGAGCCGCCATTTCAGGTTCAAGAACTCCTCTCGGGAGAATAGGTTGTATTCCTTTGAAACAAATTTATCTTGTACTTCTAATTACTTGGTATCGATTATCAAATTGAAAGTAATTTAGCCTCATTTTTACTTAATAATTTGATAGTCACATTCTAAGTTGCAATATTTTTTGCTTGGAAATGAGACTTTTTTTTTAACTTCGAAGGTAATTACCGATTTACGGATAACAGTGTCTTAATAATGCCCTAATTATGAAAAATAAATTTTACTATTTAATTATCTCAATGTTCCTAATGCCATTAATAGGCTTTAGTCAGGCAACATTGCAGAATCTCCCATTTTCACCAAATGGACCCGTTTATTGTCAGAAACAAGTTGGCAGTACACTATACGTTGGTGGAAGTTTCACTTCAGTGGATGTCAATTCTGGCTCACTTGTGGGACTTAATCCAACTAACTCAAGTGCAACGATTTCAATGCCAGTTGTAAATGGCACCATTAATACCATCGCTAGCGATGGCACAGGTGGTTTTTTTATAGGAGGTTCATTTACAATGGTCGGTGGCCAAGCTCGCCAAAATTTTGCAAGAATTACATCAAGCATGTCGGTTCACCCAATGAATATTGGATTTATTGGTACAGTGAATAAAATTGTTATACATAATGGCGTAGCATATGTAGTAGGATTATTTGATTATGCAATAGTTAATAGTTCTTACCAATATAGATCGAGAATTGCGGCAATTAGCATTAACTCTAACTCTTTATCAACTTGGAATGGCGGATTATCTAGCCCGATAATTAACGATGCTATTGTGGCAAATAACAAGTTGTACATTGGCGGTCGCATGTACTATAATGGCGCATACAGGGCTCTATTAGCCTATAACTTAGCCTTATCTTACCCAACAATTATTTCTACTTCCATCCCAACCATTGGGTTAAATGGTTCTACAGCTAATGCTATTATAAACAAGCTTTGTCTTACTAGTACTAACCAACTCTATTTTGGAGGGTCTTTTAACCAAGTGAATGGCCAAACGCGTAATTATTTATCAGGAATAAATGTGATAACCAATACCATTATTACAACAAACATTAGTTTAAATAATGCTGTAACAAGTTTAGCTTGGAACAATAATATTTTGTTTGTGGCTGGGAATTTCACAACAGTAAATAACGTTTCAAGACCTAGATTGTGCGCCTATAACACCAGTTACCAATCGATTTTTTCCTCTTGGACACCCAATCCCAATGGAACTGTTAGTAAAATTGGAGTGCTCAATGGAGCTCTTTGGGTGAGTGGAAATTTTAGTTTAATAAGTAATGTTGCGAAACCAATTTTCGCTGTCTATTCATTATCCACAAATATGAATTTTCCACCAACATTTAATACATCGTTTAATGCTAGTCCAAACAACACAGTTTTCGATATCATTGCTTTAAGTCCAAGTTTATGGATTGCGGGTGGTTCCTTTAATAAAATAAGTGCCGGTGCTTGTAAAGGTGTTATGGCAGTTAATCTATTAAACAACACCATTACCAATTTCGCGCCCCAAGTTACTGGTACAGTAAAAGCAATTGAAGTTTCTGGATCCAATGTGTTTTTAGGTGGTCAATTCTCCAATGTAAATGGTTCAATGGTCCAAAATTTTGCTGTAGTAAATAGCAATAACAGTGCGATAAATTCTGCTTATAAAGCCAATTTTAACAATACTGTAAATTCTTTACTCATTAATGGTTCTACCTTATACGTGGGTGGAAATTACAACTATGCCACCATATACAATGGGATAAATGCATCTGGCTATGCTAAAAACGGCTTAATCTCATTAAGCCTTGGAACTTCTCTTGCTATAAACCCTTTATTTAGTGGCAACCTATTTCATAGTTCTTCAACTCCTAATGTGAATGTTTTAAAGATTATAAATGGTCAATTATTTGTTGGTGGTTCATTCACCAGTCCTAGAGTTTCTTTAGCAAGTTTTAATCCAGCAAGCGGAACTGTGAATACCTTCAATGCCAATATCAACAACGCCAATTCTAGGGTAAATGACATCATTCTAACTCCTCAAAATGAACTGGCTATAGGCGGACTTATTCCCTATGTATCCAACAACTATACGTATAACTTAGTCTATGTAAACTCTACTTGGGGAACATTTTTAAGAAGCAATAGTACCTCACCTATTAGCATTCCTAATTCAGAAGTAATGGCATTGGCAAATGGCAACTATAATGATGTTATGTATGTAAACGCAGGTGGTTTATTGAGAACACAAAATTTAACAGGTGCCTCAGTGCTTGCTTACAACCAAAGTGGTTCAAAATTTGCCTTAAGTAAAATTGGGGGAACCTACTTCATAGGTGGTAGTTTCACTTATTATAATCCTGCCCTAAGTTCTAGTTTTACAAACTTAATGGCCATAAATTTTGTGCCGCCTTTAGCTCCAACTATAGCTTCATCTAATTTAGCATTTAGCAATGTTACAACCAACAGCATGACCCTTAACTGGACACCAGGAAATGGTCAAAATAGAATTGTAATGATGAGAGCAGGTTCGCCAATTACAAGCCATCCTGCAGATTTTAACAATTATTCAGCCTATTATTTATATGGTTCAGGTTCTAATATTGGGGGCGCATTTGTGGTATATAACTCCAATGGAAACAATGTAAGTGTAGGTAATCTTCAACCAGGCATTACTTATTATGTTAAAATAGTAGAGTACAATGGTGCAGGCGTTACACTTTCTTATGCAAGCAACTTTACTTTGGGTCAGCAAGCCACCCCAAATATTTTAGCTCCAACAATTCCTGCTTCTAATATCCAAGCCTTTACCATTACCAAAAATTCAATGTATCTCTATTGCAATTATGGCAATGGTACTGGGCGCGTAATTGTGGCAAGACAAGGCGCACCCGTAAATGTGTTTCCAAGTAATAACAATAGCTATTACCCTTCTGGAACTTTTGGCTCAGGCTATAATCTTGGACAAGGAAATTATGTCATTTCATCTGGAGCTAATAATGCGGTATTTCTTAACAATCTTCTACCTGGAACAACTTACCATTTTGCAGTATTCGAATACAATAGTAACGGTAGTTTTATCACTAGGTACAAAACAGATGCATTCCCAACAGCTAATTTTACCACCTTGGCAAATGCAATTGAGCCTACCATGGCATCAAATAATTTGCAGGTTCAAAATCTTGGGGGTGGTGCTGCGCAAGTAACCTGGAATAGTGGTAATGGAGGAAGCAGAATTTTACTCATGAGGGAAACTTCGATTAGCAATATTTCTTCGGTTCAAACAATTGATGGAAGCAGTTACTTGGCAAATAGCACACTAAATAGTTTTAACCCAAATCCAAGTACGATAGGTGTTATAGGAAATAACAATCAATACTACAATCACAGGGTAGCATATAATGGTTCAGGAAACCAAGCTACTGTTTTTGGATTAAACAGCAGTACAACGTATAATTTTGTTTTGGTTGAATACAATACCTTAGGGAATGGTTCTGAAAATTATATGCAAAACCAGTGGGCAACAATTAATTTTACGATGCCTGCTTTAGTTACTATGCCTAATTTACCTGCCAGCAATTTAAAAGTTGATGCAACTTCGCATAATGGTGCTAAAATCTCTTGGATGAATGGAAGTGGTTCTAGTAGAATTTTGGTGGCTAAACAAGGAAGTCCTGTTAACTGGGCACCATCTTTAAATGCTACTTATGGCGCAAATAGTTCATTTGGCAGTGGAGTAAGTTTTTCTTCTAACTTCGTGGTATATAATGGAACTGGAAACACCGTAAATGTCACCAATTTACTTCCTTACACCGATTATCATTTTGCGGTTTATGAATACAACTCGGCTTACAACTCATATACTTACCAAAACGAGGTAAAATATCATCCAATTGCTGCCCTTGGTTCAGGTAAAACCCAACCTGCAAATTGGCCAAGAATTGCTGGTGGAACAGGAACAGATGCTGCAGGTGGTGTTACTACAGATGCTGCAGGTAATGTTTATGTGTCTGGAACGTATAATGGAACTGCCTATTTTGGACTTACTCAGGTAGGAGGTACTTCAAATCAAATTTTCTTAAGCAAATACAATAGTACTGGAGTTCTTCAATGGGTAAAAACTGCTGGCGGTAGCGGCGAAGATGCTGCCTCTTGCGTTACTGTAGATAATGCAGGTAATAGTTATATTGTTGGCTCATTTAGAAACACTGCTTTGTTTGATACCATATTCGTTACAAGCAATGGTACAGATGATGCTTTCATTGCAAAATACAACAACCTAGGAGCCATTCAGTGGGTAAGAACAATGGGCGGCACCGATCAAGATGTGGCATTTTGGGCTAAAGTGGATGGTAATGGAGATATCGCCGTTACAGGTTATTTCCATGGTAGTCCAAGCTTCTCTAATAGCACACAATCATTGGTTTCAAGCGGCAACTCAGATATATGGGTAGCAAAATATGGCAGCAATGGGAATTTAATTTGGTCTGTTGGTGCAGGTGGAAACAGCTACGATTATGGCCATTGTTTAACCATTGGTGCAAACAACTCAATCATTCTTTCTGGTGAGTATAAAACAACTGCTAGTTTTGGTAGTACCAGCTTAACTAATTCTGGCAATGAGTCTAATGCCTTTATAGCAAAACTAAGTAATGCAGGTGGATGGCAGTGGGCCAAAGAAATGGGTGGAATTGGAACTGATGCAGCTTATGCAGTATCTGTAGATGCAACGGATAATTATTATGTTGTTGGTTCATTTAGTAATGCTGGAACTTTTGGAACGGATGTTTTGACCTCAGAGGGTTTAACAGATGGCTTTGTTTCTAGGGTAAATTCCAATGGTAATTTCCAATGGACAAGAAAATTTGGTGGCGTTTCTAAGGACATGGCTGGTGGTGTGAGTGTTGCTCAAAATGGAACAGTGTATGTTTCTGGTAGCTTTGCAAATACCGTTGATATGAATGGTACCATCCTAGTTGCTTCGGGCAACCAAGACATTGTTGTAGCAAGCTATACCCAAACCGGATTGCTTTCTCAAGCAACTAAGTTTGGTGGAAGCCAAAATGACCAAGCTAGGGCAATTCATGCTGTAGACAACTCGGCAACCTATCTTTGTGGCTATTTTGAAGGTACCGCAGTTTTTGGTGGCTTTGAAGTAAGCTCATCTGGTTCAAACCAATTATCTGGCGATATGTTTGTTCATAATATTGCCTCAATAAATAATTCTAATCCATCAGGAGATTTAATAGCTTGGTTTAAATTTAATGGCAACCATAACGACTTTAGTGGAAACAACTTTAATGGAACTGCTTTGAATAGTCCAGTATTTGTTAATAACCATTTAAATACAGCTAATAGTGCAGTTGGTTTAAATGGTACACAACAAGTAAATTTCACAACAACAGGCACACCACAATTCAATAATCTAAATGAAGTAACTTATACCAGTTGGGTAAAGTTAAATCCAAACTCTCCATCTTTTTACCAGTTTCTTGCATATGGGGAAGACCTAGTATTAGGCAGTGCTTACCAAACAACTATGCTGTATGTTTCAAATTTGGGAAAACTATCTTTTTTCCTTTACAGCAATCCGAGTAATAGCCTTTGTGCTGCAATTGAAACTCCTGATAACGCAATCTCGTTTAATACTTGGACCCATGTCTCTATTACATTCAAAGCAGGAAACTTTGTAAGAGTTTATATCAATGGAACATTAACCACTCCTTCAAGCAGCACAGCCAATAGTATTGCGGCAAATTTAAACGATGTTAATTTTACCATGGGTGCTTATGGCAATGCGTCAACCAATGCATATCCTATCATTGGTGGACTAGATGATGTTCGTTGGTATAAAAAAGCGTTAACCCAAACAGAAATCATAGATATCATGAATGCTACTTCTGTTAATTCGGCCCCTCCTATTGAGCAAACAAAAAAGAATCCTATGGCTGATGAAGATTATGTGCTTTATCCAAATCCAAACAATGGAAACTTTAACTTAAGCTTTACGGTGGATAACGAAAAGGTGCTTTCTTTTAGAATGATTGATTTATCAGGAAAGACTGTCTTCACCGACTCAGAAGAGCATTTTAAAGCTGGTTTCCAAATTAAATCTTTTGATGTTGCTAACATTCAAAATGGTTGTTATACTCTTCAAGTATTAGAAAACAATAGAATTATTGCTAACCATAAATTGATTGTAAATCAATAAAAATACTGGGCCAAGCTTTTGCTTGGCCCAGTATTCAACATATTATTAAACGAATTATGAATAAATATACTTATATTTTAGTAAGCTTTCTTTGCCAAGTGTTTAATGGCTATTCACAAGATATTTCTCAAAAATATTGTGAAACAGATGGAATGGTGAATTCCACCTTGAAAATGAATAACAGAATTTACATGGGAGGAAATTTTACCTATGTGGGCAAAACTACTGGTGCCTTGGCGGCTTATGAAATTTCAAATTCATCAAATATTGTTTTACCACTAGCTATTGAAGGCAATATACAAACATTGGCAAAAGACATTAATGGTAAAATCTATATAGGAGGCGATTTCACCTATCAAGGACAACAGAAATACTTGCTAGTATTGAATCCAGATTATACACCAGCTAACAGCCCTAACCTGAGTGTAAATGGCAGTGTAAATAAAATGGTTATTGATGGCAACAACTTAGTTTTATCAGGCAATTTCACATCTGTAAATTCTCAAACCAGACTTGGTATTGCAGCCTATAATTTAAACACAAATTCTTTATACGCCTTTGCTCCAAATGCTGATGGTCCAGTGTATGATTTTGCAGTGGTTGGTTCAAACATATATATAGGTGGTGCATTTGGATTTATTGGGGGCGGACAAAGAAATTCGTTTGCTTGCGTGAGTTTGAATAATGTTTTACAATCTCTAAACATGCCTGTTAATGGCAGTGTTAAAGCCCTTGACATTCTTGATTCATTGGTTTTCTTAGGTGGAGAATTTGATTCTGTTGCGGGCATCTCTAGAAAGAATTTGGCTTCTATCAACCTAAATACGCAACAAGTAAGAAGCTGGAATATTCCCACAGATGGCGCAGTTAATTCTGTTAAAATTGTATCTCCTAACTTATACATCGGTGGTGCATTTTATACCCTTAATACAAATACGTCTAGAGCAGGTTATGCAGTTGCAGATATCTTAACGGGTAGCGTTTCAAATATTGATTTGGTTTTTGACGCACCCATAGAGAAGTTAGAAGTAAGCAATGGACAAATTTTAGCTTATGGCAATTTCAATTCAATTGGTTCAAGCAACAAAAAATTCTATGCCGTTTTAACTACGGGTGGAAGCATTGTCTCAACCCCAAGGGTGAATAATAGGGTGCATGCAAGTCTTTTAGTAGGTGCAAACTTGTTTCTTGGAGGAGAGTTCTCAAGCCTTGGAGGAAAAAATGCAAATAACATTGCCGTTATGGATTACCAATCGGGCGATTTATTAGATTGGGGTATTGATGTTAACGGTGAAGTTAGACAAATTAGTCAAGTAGGAAATCAGTTATTGGTCAATGGAGACTTTAATACCATAAATTCATTTACCAGGGTTGGAATTGCAATGATAGATACCATAGATGGCACTCCAACATCCTTAGATTTGGCTTGCAATGGCTCAATTCATAGGGCGAGTGTTATTGGAAATACTGTTTATGTTGCAGGAGAATTTACTGAACTGGGCGATAGTTTAAGAAACAACTTAGCTAGCTATAATTTAACCTCAAATACTGTTAATGCGTGGAATCCTAATGCCAATGGAAAGGTTCATCAAATGCTCATTACAGAACCATTTATCTTTGTAGCTGGAGATTTTTCTGAGATAAGCGGAATGAGCAAAAAATTCATTGCGTCTTTCAATCTTGCAAACAATGGTGCCCTTAGAACATGGAATGTTGATTTGGATTCCACTATTACCTCATTGTCCTTTGCTGGTAATAAGTTATTAGTTACAGGATTATTTAGCACAGTTAACACCAATATTAGAGTGCCAGCATTTTTAGTAGATACCGCTTCAGTGGCAAGTATCTCCAATTGGGCACCCCAATTCTCTGGATACCCAAATACTGCCTTTGTAGATAACAACCTTGTATTCTTAGGTGGAAGCATAAATACCCTCAGTAATCAAGGCCTGTTGGCTTTTAACCTTAACAATGGATTTGAATTGGATTTTCCAGTTAAAATTAGAGAAGGTAGTTTAAGTCAAATTGAAAAATTTGAAGACAAACTCGCTATCAGTGGTGATTATACTTTAGCAAATGCAAATGGCAAAAGAAATTATGCCATCATCAATTACAATGTAAGTGAGCCAACACAGCAAACTTCTTTGATTTCATTTTCAGCTGTTTCTCCTATTTCGGCAAGGGTACATATAAGTAAAGGGAATGGTGCAAAAAGACTAGTTCTCGTTAAAATGGGCGCAGCCGTTGATAGCGTTCCATCAAATGGTTCTACCTATGAGGCAAACACCGCTATTGGCTTGGGCGGATTTATTGGAGCAAACAGTGTAGTTTACAACAGCACGGATACCACTTTTGAGTTGACTAATTTAAATAGCTCAAGCAATTACCATGTTGCCGTTTTTGAATTCAATGGATTCTCTTCTTATACCAAATATTTAGGAACTCCAGCTCGTGGCAATTTCACTACCACAACTGCCTTTGCTCCTCCAACAAACTCTGCAAGCAACCTAACTTTTACTGATGTAAGAGTTACCTCGGCCGTAATGAAATGGACTAAAGGAAATGGTGATAAAAGAATTGTAGTTCTAAGAGAAAATACCGCAGTTAATCAAACTCCTACCGATAGCACAGAATATTTTGCAAATGCAGAAATGGGAAGTGGCACCGATTTAGGTTCAGACAATTTTGTGGTTTATAATGGCGATGGAGATTCATGTGTACTTACTAATTTGAAAAGCAATAAAACTTATTATGCTGCTATTTTTGAGTACAATGGTCCAGCACAATTAAGTCGTTTCAAATTTAGCAATCCTGCCCTTGGCAACACAACAACCTTGGCCATGGCTGCAAAACCAATTATTCCTGCAACTAACCTTGCCATTAGCAATATTGCAAGTGATGAAGTTACTTTAAATTGGACCAATGGTGGAGGAACCTCTAGAATTGTGATTGCAAGCATGTCTCAGGCAGTAAGCACCATGCCAATAGATGGTCAAGTATATTTTAGCGACAATTATTTTAATGGCAATTCTTCTTACCTTTCAGACAACGAAAGGGTAGTTTATGTGGGTACAGGAAATACTGTTAGCGTTAAAGGTCTGAACCAAATGACCAAATACTTTTTTACAGTAATAGAATACAACGGTGGTTTATATACCGCAAGCTACCAAACTTTAGGAATTCCTTCTGCTAATGCCACAACAAAACCATCTGTTGCTGCACCTATTAATCCCTCAAAAAACATTGTCTTTACAGATAAAGGAGTTGATTATATTTCTTTAAAATGGCAAAAGGGAAGTGGGGAAAAACGTTTGGTGGTGGTTAAAAACAAATTGAATTCTGGTACATTTCCAGAGCAAGGAAGCTACTATAATTCTAATACCCTATTTGGCCTTGGCGATAGTTTATTAGACGGGTCTTTTGTTGTTGGAAACACCAATATTGATTCTTTAACGGTAACAGGTTTGGATGCAAATACCACCTACTATTTTGCCGTTTATGAATTTAATGAAAGTGCTTTCGGTGGCATTTACCTAACTGATAGTTTTGCATTTGCAAACACTAAAACAAGTCCGCAAGTTGGTCTGAAGAAAATAAATGGACAAGGTTTTAAAGTCTTCCCAAACCCAGTAATTGATGGCATGGTGCAAATTGAAACAGCAAATGCCTTGTTGGGTAATGAAAAACTTGAACTAAAAGACTTAAATGGAAGAATCATTTATTCTTTCGATAAAAACAATTGGACACAAATTGCGTCTAATAGAATCACATTGAATTTGGGTGGTAATTTGAATGGCATTTATTTTCTAAGTATCATAAATGAAAAGGGAATTTTCTGCACAAAACTTAACCTAAACTAATTTTATGAGAAAAATATACTTATTAATTATCACTTTAAGTCTCTTTCAAACTTCCTGCAAAAAGGACTTAAACTTCGACAAGTTTAATGACATTACTTTAAGTCCAGAATATGGAATTCCTTTGGGTATCATTGAAATGAAAATGCTAGATATTATCAAAGAGGATTCAAACATTAAATATGATCCAGATGGTTTTATTCGCTTTGTTCAAAGACAAGATTCTGTTGCTAGTTTTCCTGTAGATAGTTTTGTGGTTATACCCGCTGTTGCACCACTAGTGGTGAACAATAAGCTAGGTGTAATTGACATTGATAATGTGACATCTACCCAAAACAAAACTTTGGGCGATATGTCAACTAATTTTTCTTCTACCACAAAATCTGCACTAGATGCTGTAACGGGTCAAGTTGCCATTTTTCCTGCAATTACCGACCAAAACCCTGCAGTTACCAGCCTTCCTCTTAGCTCTTCTCAGTTCGACAACATTACCTTATCTGAAGGTTTCTTGGTCATGGAGTTTAGGAATGAGTTGCCAGTAACCATTGATGAAATTAGAATCAATATCTATAACACAACTCCTTTTCAATTTTTTGTGAATCAATTAACCTTTAGGAATGTTGCACCCAATTCTAGCAAAAAGGATTCTATTAACTTGGCAAATGTAACCTTGTCGAGTGGATTAGGTTATTCCTTACCTGTATTTAAAACCTTTGCGAGCTCTAGTCCGGTTTTGGTGAATGTAAACGACAAAATTAAAATTGATATTCTAACAAAAGGACTCAAGGCTTATGCTGGTACTGCCGTTTTTCCAAATCAAACCATCAATCCACAAACTTTAAATGTGGATTTAAAGGCCGACGATCCAACAGTAAGAATCAGGAAAATCATTTTTGACGAGGGGAAGATTAACTATAACCTATCATCGAACATTGAGGAAAAACTTAGCATAAAAATAAATATTGTGGGAGCTACCAAAAATGGCAATCCTTTTCCACCAATTCTTATTGAGGTAAATAACAACACCAAAATTGGCTCAATTAACCTTAAGGATGTTGAATTTGATTTAACCACCGACATTACTCAACCTTACAATAAAATTAAGGTAGAGGTTGAGCCTAGCTTGGTTTCATCAAACGAAATGAGGACGTTCGATTCCTCCAATTTTGTGAATGCAAGTTTCAACTTTGCAGCGCTCGCTTTTAAAGAAATTAATGGCTATTTAGGAACAAGGGAAATCAATATTGAGCCTTCGGTTCAGACCTTAGATTTCTTAGACCAATTTGAAAGTGGTTTTCCTTTGGATGATCCAAAAATTAAAATTTTCACCACCAACTCTATTGGTGTACCCGTTGATGTTACCTTAGATGCCTTAGGAACATCTGCCAAGGGAGCCACACAAAAATTAAATGCACCAGCCTTTACTATTGGTTACCCAACAACCGCGCAAAAAGGTCAGGTAATTAGCGATACCAAAGTTATTGATAAGAACAACTCATCTATTGTTGCCATGTTGAACCTACCTCCTAAAACAATAAGTTTTGGTGGAAAAGCAAAAATTAACGCAGCAGGTTTTACGGGTTACAATGACTTTATTGTTAAAGGGGGTGGCGTTTCG
>JBILVK010000127.1:0-7414 GCA_044370475.1 Bacteroidia bacterium | reverse complement strand
ACCAAGGTCTTGGGTAATGTAAACGGAGGTTCCATCTCCGCGCAATACCAGTTTATGGTCTAGGCCATCTTCTGTTAAATCTATCCAAACAGAGCCATCCTCTTTTTTATAAAAAACGCCTTTTTCTAAACCTTCTTGCACAATTTCTTTGCCTAAAAGGTAGGTGTCAGATTCGTAATAATAACGATCAAAGGATACGCCTAATTTTTTATAGGTTGCATCAAATCCTTTGTACACCCAAGTATTCATGGTTTTCCAAACGTTCACCACTTCTGGGTCGTTGGCCTCCCATTTTACCAAGAGTTCTTGTGCAGCCAAAATGCTAGGTGCTTTTTTTGCGGCTTCTTCCTCTGATGATCCTTTTAAACAAAGTTCATGTATTTCTTTTTTATACAATTTATCGAACTCCACATAGTATTTTCCAACGAGGTGATCGCCTTTTAAACCAGCACTCTCGGGAGTTTCTCCATTGCCATTTTTCATCCAGGCATACATACTTTTGCAAATGTGAATTCCCCTATCGTTAACAAGATTGCAGGTATAAACCTTATGTCCATTGGCTTTTAAAATTTCGGCCACTGCAAAACCCAACAGGTTATTTCTAATATGTCCGAGATGCAAAGGTTTATTGGTATTAGGAGAAGAATATTCTACCAAAACTGGCTCATTAGAATCTGGCGTTTGAAGTCCAAATTGAGCTTGGTTAGCGGCCTCATTTAAAAATTGAATCCAGTAGCTGCTTTTGATGCTAATGTTTAAGAAACCTTTTACTACTTGAAAGGTTTCCATGTCTACAAAATGTTCTTGTAAGTACTGACCAATTTCTGTGGCCGTTTGTTCTGGGTTTTTGCGACTCACTTTTAGGTAAGGAAAAACCACAAAAGTAAAATCTCCTTCAAAATCAGAAGTTGTCTTTTCTATAGCTAATGTATTTGGCTCAATGCTATGGTTGTAAAGGGCAAGGAGGGCCTCTGCAATTTTACTTTTTATACACGTGTAAATCATATATTCATTAAAGGGTCAAATATAATTACACATAAGTTAAAATGAGGGAATAAAATGTGTTTAAACAAAAATTGTGTGAATTAGGCTAAATTGGGCTGTTGGCTTATAAGGCTGGACATAAAAAAAGCGGCACAATGATATTGCACCGCCTTTAACCTAAAACTTATGAAACTAAATTCCGAAACCGGGATTTTCTATGGTAAAGGTTGGATGCGGAGCATTAACATCCTTAGAAAACATCTCAACAAAATCTTGACTGGTGATGATGCCTACTACTTTTTTATTTAACACAACGGGTAAAGCTTGGAAAGGCGATTCTTGCAATAGTTGAAGCGCTTCTGAAATCTTGGTATCTGGAGAGATGGAAATGGGGTTCTTGGTCATAATATCGCCCATATGGAACTTGGTGTTTATCTCATCTAGGATGAAAGAACCATTATTTTGTGTTTCTGTATAAATAACCCTAATGAGGTCTTTTAAAGAAACTATACCTACCAATTCTTCTTGTTCATTTACAATTGGCAAATGCCTCATACCATGAATGGAGAAGAATTTTAAGGCCTCGCTAAATTTATTATGATAGCCTGCAACTACCACATTTTGCGACATAAAATCTGAAACAGTGAACTCGTTTTTCATACCTGTTCTTTAAATACAGAACAAAGATAAAATGGGTTCAAATCATTTCATTTGACCAATGTCACATAAGAACATGACATTAATCACTAAACTATACGCGCATTAATTTTTCTGCTGCTTTTTCTAGTGTTTCATCACCTTTTGCAAAGCAAAATCGGAGTACGTTATTATCCACTTTTTTCTGATAAAAGACAGAGGTTGGAATGCTCGCTATTTTGTGGTCTTTGGTTAAACGCACGGCAAAGTCAAGGTCGCGTTCTTGCGTAATCTTAGCATAGTTGAGCATTTGAAAATATGAACCCTTGCACGGCAATAGCTTAAAGTTTGACCCCTTAATGAGCTTTTGAAAATAATCCCTTTTGTTTTCATAAAATTGGTTTAATTGAAGGTAAGCATCGGCATCATCTATATAATCTGCCAAGGCATGTTGTATGGGTGTATTGGCGCTAAACGCCATAAATTGATGTACTTTTCTAAATTCCTTGCTCAAGTTTTCTGGTGCCAATACATATCCTATTTTCCACCCTGTGGTATGGTATGTTTTGCCAAAAGAAGAAATGATGATGGACCTTTCTGCAAGCTTAGGGAAACGGGCCACACTTTGATGTTGGTTGCCATCAAAAATGATGTGTTCATATACTTCATCACTTAAAACAACCACGTCGGTATTATCCAATATCTTTTGAAGTTGCAGCATGTCCTTTTCTGTGAGAATGCTGCCCGTAGGATTATGAGGTGTATTAATCATAATCATGCGGGTTTTAAAGTTGATTAACTTCTTTACCTCATTCCAATCAATGGCATAATCTGGGTACTTCATTTCATAGTAGACCGCCCTGCCACCGTTTAACTCAATGGCTGGCACATAACTATCGTAACAAGGTTCTATAACCACTACTTCATCTCCCTCTCCCACTACAGCGCTAATGGCTGCATAGATGCCATGTGTACCTCCTGGCACTATGGTTACCTCTGTATCTGGGTTATATATTGCGCCATATAAGGCCTCTGTTTTGGCTGCAATTTTCTCTCTTAACAACATTACCCCAGGCATAGGAGCATATTGGTTCAGACCTTTTTGCATATAATGAGAAACCAGACTCACCAATTTAGGTGAGCACGAGAAATCTGGGAAACCTTGGGCCAAATTTATGGCACCTTGCTCGTTGGCATGAGCAGTCATCACCGAAAAAATTGTTGTACCTACGTGGGGTAGTTTACTCTTCACAGAACCACTGAAGTTCATATCCTTATCGTCTTTTAAAATCCAATGATACGCATAGAAACGCAATTTCACAAGTAGTATTCATAAGCATTTGAATGTGTGTTTTTTAAGTTTATTTGGAGTTGTTTCCCTATTTATTACACGTTATTTTACGAATTATGATAATTATTATTGTAAAAGAAAAATGTTTTTGATATCCTCGTGTCCGTATAACAAACTTACATTATGTATTTAATAGCTGATAGTGGTTCAACAAAGACCGACTGGTGTTTAACAGATAAAGAAGGGAAATCGCAAAAGATTTATCATACCATTGGGTACAATCCTTACTTTATAGATACAGAGGCCATTTATTATTCTTTAACAGAAAATCTCTTGAAAGATTTGGATGGTGAATTGGTGACAGAAATCTTCTTTTATGGCGCGGGTTGCAGCACTCCAGAGAAAAAAGACATTGTTAGAAAAGCTTTAATGAGGGCATTTCCAAAGGCTGCTTCTATTTTTGTGGGGCATGATTTATTGGCAACTGCAAGGGCATTATTGGGCAAAGAAAAAGGCTTTGCCGCTATTTTAGGAACAGGTTGTAATTCCTGTTTATACGATGGCGAGGATGTTTCTTTAAACATTGATTCTTTAGGTTACTTATTGGGTGATGAGGGCAGCGGAAGTTATATTGGCAAAAAGATTGTGCGCGATTTTATGCGTGGCAGGTTAGAACCACCTTTGCAGGCAAGGTTTAAGGAAAGGTTTCAGATAGAAGACAACGAACAAATTTTTCATACCTTGTATACCACCCAGTTTCCAAACAGGTATTTGGCAAGCTTTTGCAAGTTTGCAGATGAGTTTGTAACCCATCCTTATATTAGAAATAAGGTGCGCGATTCGTTTAGGGATTTCTTTAAAAATTTGGCCAGCAAATATCCAGATTACAAAGAGTACAGTTTTAACTGCGTAGGCTCTGTGGGCTTTGTATTTAAAGACATCTTAGAGGAAGTTGCACTAAGCTACGATATGCATATGGGTAGGGTAATTAAGTCGCCACTAGAAGACTTAGTTAAGTTCCATATCAACAATAAATAGCTTTTTTCGGTCTGAACCAAAGCGCATTTATTCGCTTTATTTTCTTGTAAAAATTCGCAAAGGATAGGCTGTGCTGTCTTCCTTCCAAAAAGAACTATGCCTAATTGAATCTAGGTATACAATTGCTGCTTCTTGACTTAAAGGATAACTGTTTAAATGGGGTTGTAAAACAATCAAATGGGTAGCATCTTTTAGGTAAGGAAAGTGGTAGATATAATCCCTATTGGCAATATGGGGCATCAAATTGGATTGGGCGCAAACATGGGCATCTGCGGGTATTTCTGCTAGTTTGGAGGATATGCTTTTTATGTTTAACTCGGACTGATAATGTGTGAAAGCGAACAAGTTTTCCTTTTCTGGTTTATAATCTGCTTTTCTATCTTGCATAAAGGCATAAGTAACATAAGTTGTTACAAGCAGTGTGCTTACAACTAAAATATATTTGTATTTGAAATTACTTAATACTGCAATAAGGGCCAATGAAACCACAAATGCCAACTCAATTTGATAATGAAAACTCATGCCCCAAAAGGCCAATTCTTTGTTCCAAAGTTTTTGCATCAATATGGGCAAGGCCATTAACAAATAGGCAGGTCTTAGGAGCAATAAAAATCCGCCAGAAAGCAAAAGCACCCATAAAAATTCTTGTTTCACCACATCGTATTCATCTGGCTGAACATGGCTTAAATAGAACATCTTGAGCATTTCTATGGGGTGCATAAAAATATAGGTAAGTATTTCACTAATGCTTTTTCCTAGGTGTGAGTAGCGACTTAATTGTTCAAATTTTCCTGATGGATTTAGGCTGGGCATCCATACCATTCCGGCTAAAAAAAACCATGAAAAGGCGATTAGGATCAGACCGAAAGAAAAGGCTAGGTTAGATTTGCCTTTATCTTTGTGAATAAGGCCAAGCGTCATAGCAGAAAAGGCTGCGAAAATGGCCATGTTCTCTTTGGATATGAGCATTGCCAAGAAACATAAGATGCTTAAACCGTATGAATTTTTGCGGTAAAAATAGAAAAGCCAAGGCAAAAAACAGGCGCCAATTACATTGTCGTGGTAATCAAAAGCAAGGGCTGCATAAATGGCAAAGCTTGCATAAAATTGAAGGAGAATGAGAATAATTAATTTGGGTGTTAGCTTAAAATCTTCTGCTAATCTTGAGAGTCCTATGCCTCCAAAAATGAGGGCCAAATTTTGAAAAATCAATAAGGTATAGGAGCCAAACACCCAGTAAAATGGAGATAAAATAGGCACCCATAAACTTATGTGTAAGGCCAAATAGGGTGTTTCTTGTGCCCCTAATAATTGGGTACAGATGGCAGAATTACCATGCGCATATTGATATAAGGCTTGGTTGGCTATGCCTAAATCTAATCCGAAAGTTCTATAAAAATAATGATTGAGTATGGAAATTAACCCAAATATCACAAAGAAAACCAGGTGAACAATATTTCGTAATGGAAACATAGGTAAACCTATTTTAATCCAATTTCTTTGAGTCGCTCAATAAGGTATTCACCTGCCGAAATGGGTGGTTCATGTTGTGGATTGGTTTCACTCACACAATTAGCTAATGCGTCTAGTCGCATCTCACTTCTAGGGTGCAAAAAGAAAGGGATAGAATACCTTGAGGTATGCCATTTTTCTTTGGGCGGATTAACTACCCTATGTGTGGTACTTTTTAACACACCATTGGTAAGTCTTTGTAACATATCGCCCACATTTACCACCAATTGATTTGGCAATGCTGTTATGGCAATCCATTCATTTTGCTTGCTTAGTACTTCTAATCCTTCTGCACTTGCTCCCATTAACAAAGTAATGAGGTTAATGTCTTCATGCTCTGCCGCACGCACTGCTGTTTTGGGCTCGTTTAAAATGGGTGGATAATGGATGGGACGAAGGATGCTGTTGCCATGTGAAATTTTTGCATCAAAATAGTTCTCTTCTAAGTTTAAATACAAGGCTATGGCTCTTAGCATATACCTTCCAGTTTCTTCTAATTGTTTATAGGCTTTTAATCCGTATAAATTAAATTCTGGAAGTTCTTCTACCATTACATTCTCTGGGTATTCTTCTCTTATGGGATCGTTGCCAATTACGGTCTGGCCAAAGTGCCAAAACTCTTTAAGATCGCCTTCGTTTCTTCCTTTTGCATGCTCTTTGCCAAAGCTGGTATAACCTCTTTGACCGGCTTGTCCGGCTATTTCGTACTTCTCTTTTATATCTTGATCTAGGCTAAAAAAATTCTGACATTGCCAATATAAATTCTGACTTACTTCATCTTCTAATAAATGGCCTTTAACTGCCACAAAACCAATTTCGGTATAGGCTTTTCCTAATGCTTGTACAAAGTTATTTTTCTTAACTGCATCACCACTTAGGAAATCGCTTAAATCAATTGATGGTATCATAATCTGTTCTGTTTTTTTTCTTTTGTTTTTTAAATAAATCTTTGAGTTGATTTGCTTCTTTTCTATAAAACAAACCTGTACCTGAGGTTATCACGTTTCTGTTGTATAACGCATCAAATCCACTTTTATTGAATACTTTTAACTTGGTATTGCCATTTTTCTTTAGGTTGTATGTAGCAGATACATTGGTTTGAGTTTGGTCTATGGCATAGCTTGTTTGCACCTCTAGCCTATTGTCCATAAAGCGCTTTGAGGCCGATAGTAAAACTGTTCTTCCTTTGGTAGGGTCAGATGCATTGAGCAGGTCTACACTCACATCTAAATTGGGTACTGCTTTACCAATTAAACTTGCAGCTTGTTTGCTTAACAAATCTGATACAGTTTGGGTTCCAATGGTAGACGAGGAGCTGTTATTGCTATTGTTAATAGGCACAAAACTTCCAGAGATAAGTAAGAATAGCATTTGTTGATTCATCATCTCAGGATCGCGTCTAAAATTGGCAACCACCGCATTTAATTCGGAGGCTGCTGCTCCAGTAACATTGGTTGATATATCTGGGAAGTTGATATCAAACACAAACTCTGGCTTTTCTACAATGCCTCTAATATTGATGATACATTCTACGGGCAAGCGCACATTTGGGTCTGGAGCAGTCTGCATGTTTACAATTTCACTCACCGAAGTTTTTAAGCTATAAATACCTTTAATATTTAACCTTCCTGTAAGCGGGTCGCCCGACCAATCTATGCGACTTCCAGGCTTAAGGTCGAACTTCTTTGCTACCACATTCATGGCACTAAAACGGTATTCTCCTTCAGACAATTCATAGTCGCCATACATGGTAAAATTGCCACTAGGCAGCAGGTTCAATGATAAATCTCCCACTCCTTTTGCTTTAATTCTATCATCAGATTTGGCATCAAAAATCACTTGAATTTCGGCATTTGGCCTTGCATGAATTTTTAAATATACACCTATGCCAAAGCTAGGACCGCTGCCCTTTCCCGAAAAAGTAGATAAGGTATCTCTGTTCACAAAAGTGAT
>JBILVK010000126.1:0-7450 GCA_044370475.1 Bacteroidia bacterium | reverse complement strand
CGGCGAAAGAAAATGGTTAGATGATGGAGGAAAAATTACCCACGAAATTCATGGTCGCTTACGTATATTTTCCTTTTACAGTGATGCCGGACAGTTTGGCGCGGCCATGGCCCACACTACGTTGTCTGCTTTTTTATTGGCCATAGGACCATACGCTAAAAAGCAAAAATACATGTACTGGGCCCTCACCGCCATGTGCTTTTGGGGCTATGCCTTATCGGGTAGTCGCGGACCTTTATTTGTAATTGCAGCAGGCGGATTTTTATACCTATTTTTAATTGGAAATTTTAGAATTTTAGTGGTAGGAGCTTTGATAGGAGCCATCCTTTTTGGCATCCTAAAATTTACCCATATTGGCGATGGAAACTACCAAATACACCGAATGCGAACGGGCTTAGACCCCAATGATGCTTCCCTTCAAGTGCGCATTGAGAACCAAAAGAAATTGGCAGTTTACCTTGCCACGCGTCCCCTCGGTGGCGGCATCGGTTCAGGCGGAAGCTGGGGTGCTAGGTTTAGTCCGGGTAGCTTTTTATCCGAAGTTGCCCTCGATAGCTGGTATGTTAAAATATGGGTAGAAACAGGCATCGTTGGCTTAATATTACACCTGGTAACCCTTATTCTAGTGCTCATCATAGCTTGTATAAATGTTTTTCGATTGCGAGACCCCGATATCAAACAAAAAATGATAGCGCTTACTTGTGGATACTTCGGAATAGTAGTGGCCAGCTATGGCAATCAAATTCTCGGACAAATGCCCACGGGAACTATTATTTATTTTTCCATGGTTTATATGTTCCTTTGCACAAAATGGGACGATGAATTGGCCGCTAAGAATGCATTAGAAAATACATCTCAAGCAGAGCTTATAACACCATCTAACCCCAATAGAGTGGTGGTAAAAATTAGTTAAGTAGACAATGAAGATTACTTTTTTAGGAACTGGAACTTCGCAAGGGGTTCCCATCATAGCTTGCGATTGCGATATTTGTGCTTCGCCAGACCCCAAAGACAAACGTCTTAGGTCGAGCATTCTGGTGTCTCATAACAACCTAAATTTAGTGGTAGATTCTGGACCAGATTTTAGAGAACAAATGCTGCGCGCTAACCTAAAACACCTAGATGCACTACTCTTTACCCATGCCCACAGAGACCATATGTCGGGCTTAGACGATATCCGCGGCTTCAATTTTAGAATGAAAAAAGCCATTGATGTCTATTGCGAAAAAGCAGTAGAAATTGCCATTCGCCGCGAGTTTTTTTATGCCTTTGAGGAACCCAAATATCCCGGCGTTCCAGAAATGAACATCCATCATATCGGTCTGAACCAATTTGAGTTGATAGGGATGCCCATTATTCCCATTCGCGTTTACCACCACAAAATGCCTGTATTGGGTTTTCGCTTTGGCGATTTTGTGTACATCACTGATGCCAATAGGATAGAGGACTCCGAGTTAGAAAAAATGAAAGGCTGCAAAGTGCTTGTATTAAACGCCCTGCGCAAAGAACCGCATATCTCGCATTTCACGCTCAACGAAGCCATAGACATAGCCAATTTCATTCAACCAGAACAAACCTTCTTTACGCATATTAGCCATCAATTAGGCACACAACAAGAGCTAGAAAATGAATTGCCTAAAGGCATGCACTTAGCCTACGATGGATTGGAGCTTAATTTTTAATGCAGTCCTTGCACCAACATGTTTCCCTATTTCCCTTGCTGGCAAAGGATTTGCAAGAATTGTTACTAGGGTTTGAACTCAAAGATGCATACAGAAATATGCTCTCATCTGAGCTCACTTTGGTGTTCCAAAAACAAGAAGAGCAACTCTCAATCGTACTCAATACAGAGGCCAAAACAGGCTTGTTCTTTTTCTATGAATACAACCTAGAGCGCAATGGCGCCGTGTTTCCTTTGTTTAAAGACCTTGTGTCCAAACCTGTCGTATCCGTAAGCAACCACAGCAATAACAGATCCTTTCAAATAGATTTCGGTTCGAACCAATTCCTTGTTTTTAAAATATACGGAGCACTAAGCAATGTGCTGCTTTATCAAAACAATGAGGTAACGCAACTTTTTAGAAGTGGCATAGAAAACGACCGCTTTTTAAAACTAAACGAATTTCCTCAAAGTCACCTGCAGGTGCAAATGCCTGTGTTTTATGGCAATTATTTTGTTACACAATTGCCTCCTCCAGATTCTAGCGTAGTCTTGTTATTTGAGGCCATAGGCGGATATCTTAAGCTGGAATCCGATTCCATTTTTGAAGCTTTAAACACCTTTTCAAAAAACTATCTTCAAACCTACCTGTTCAATGCGGCACAACAAAAATTGGTGGCTCGCTACAAACAAATGATTAAAAAAGAAGCTGGATTAGTACATGGCTTAAGCTCTTTTTTTAAACAATTAGAAACCGATATACCTTTCGATGAAATTGGACATATTTTAATGGCAAATCTGCACCAAATAACTAAGGGAGAGAAGCAGGTAAGTTTGCACAATTTTTATAGAGATTTACCCATTGTTATAGAACTTAAAAAAGATTTATCGCCAGCAGATAACGCGACCTATTATTACCAAAAAGCAAAGAATAGAAAGAAAGAGCTATTGCTTAAAACCCAGCAATTGGATCAGGCCAAAACAAAACTCATGGCCTTCCAAGAAACTTTGGCAAAAATTGTTGACGCAGTTAGCTTAAAGGATTTAAAACCTTGGATAAAAGAAGAAAAAGCCAAGGAACAAACGCCCCTCAAAGAAAAGTTTAGGCGCTTTGCGTTTCAAGACTTTTTAATTTATGTGGGAAAAAATGCCAAAAATAATGATGAGTTAACACTTAAATTTGCGCATAAGGACGACCTTTGGTTGCATGCCAAGGGAGTTAGTGGCAGTCATGTAATTATTAAACACAAGGCCCAATTGGCTTTTCCTGCTTCGGTCATAGAATATGCAGCGCAAATTGCAGCTCATTATTCTTCTGCCGCGGGAAGTTCTCTGGTACCTGTTATTTACACTCCCAAAAAATTTGTGCGAAAGCCTAAGGGTGCAAATCCCGGTCAGGTTTCTGTAGAAAAAGAAGAATTATTGTTGGTTGAACCGAAATTAAATTAAAAAAAAGTATTCATGAAGATTCTATTAAAGTATTTAAAAAATTATAAGAACTTAGTTATTCTAGCGCTAGCGCTGGCTTCGGTAAACCAAATGTTTTCTATGATGGATCCTTACATCTACGGAAAACTTGTAGATAGATTTGCCTCTCGTCCGCACGATTACGACGAGAACGCCTTTATACAAGGTGCTGGTTTGCTAATTCTTGCTGCCATTGGTGTTGCCATGGTGAGCCGCATCGCCAAAGCATTTCAGGACTATACCCTCAATTTAATCATACAAAAATTTGGGGCAGCCGTTTATACAGATGGCTTAAAACATGCTTTGCAATTGCCTTTTCAAGATTTTGAGGACCAACGTAGTGGCGAGTTGCTAAACGTTTTGCAAAAGGTGAGAACAGATTCAGAGAAGTTTATTCTCAATTTCATCAATATCTTTTTTACCTCTTTTGTGGGCATCATTTTCGTGATTATTTATGCCGTGCAAGTGCAACCTTGGCTCATCTTAATTTACTTTGGAGCTAGCTTTTTATTGGCTGCCTTAACCAGTGTTTTATCTAAAAAAGTAAAAGTAGTGCAACAGCGTATTGTAGCGCAAACAAAGGCCCTTGCAGGCTCTACCACAGAATCTTTGCGCAATATTGAGCTTATCAAAAGTTTGGGACTTACCCAACAAGAAATGAAGCGCCTTAACCTATCTACCCAAAAGATTTTAAAGCTAGAATTAGAGAAAGTAAAAGATATCCGAAGCATCAGTTTCTTGCAAGGAACCATTGTAAATTTATTGCGCCAAACCATTTTGTTCTTATTGCTTTACATGATTTTTAAAGACCAAATGTCGTTGGGACAATTAATGACCTTGCAGTTTTATTCCTTCTTTATATTCGGACCCATGCAAGAAATGGGCAATGTAATATTAAGCTATAGAGAAGCAGAAGCCTCCTTGCAAAATTTCCAACTCATCATGGAGAAGCCGCTCGAAGTGAAGCCCGCAAATCCAATTGTAATTAATTCGATTAATCAAATTGATTTTAACCAAGTAGGCTTTACCCATAAAACAGGCAAGCAACATGCCCTGAACCAAGTAAGTTTTTCAGCAAAAAGCGGTGAAACCATAGCCTTTGTTGGACCCTCAGGCGCCGGCAAAACCACCTTGGTAAAATTACTGGTAGGCTTATATCAGCCCCAGCAAGGACATGTGTTGTTTAACCAAACAGTTTCGCATAAAATAGATTTCGATGTGCTCAGAAACCAAATTGGATTTGTAACCCAAGATACCCAATTGTTCTCAGGTACCATCAAAGAAAACATGTTGTTTGTAAACCCACGCGCAACAGATGAACAAATTGTAACCGCGCTACACCAAGCATCCTGCGAGAACCTATTAGCACGCAGCGAAAACGGCATAGACAGTGTCATAGGAGAAGGCGGCATCAAAATCTCAGGCGGCGAAAAACAACGCCTATCCATTGCCAGAGCCCTACTACGCAATCCAAAGCTCATCATTTTCGACGAAGCTACCTCAGCCCTCGATAGCATCACCGAAGAAGAAATAGGCAAAACCATCCGAGAAATCAGCGCCAAAGACACCCACATCACCGTCATGATAGCCCACCGCCTCTCCACCATCATGCACGCCACCCGCATCTACGTCCTAGAAAAAGGCGAACTCGTAGAAACCGGCAAGCACGAAGAACTCCTCGCCCAAAAAGGCCTCTACTACGCCATGTGGCGCCAACAAATCGGCGAACGCTAAGCAACTTAAATTAGTAGCATTCTGCCTTAATAATATACCGCTTTCCTTTTAATATATCCCGTTAACAGTAACTTGGCAGGGTGTTTCAGTTTTCTTACATTATGTTACGCCATATCAGTACTCAAAAGCTAAGAAATTAAGTAAAAAAAATGGTGTAGCGTTCGGATATCACCCTCTCTTATCTTTCCTTAGAAAATTACTTTCTATATAGTAGCGCTGGTGGTCGATTCCTATTAAAACTATTAATCTCGAATTACTTTGAAATTAGTGACACGATTATTCTCGCTTTTACAACGAAAAAAATAAACACCGCCTGCGACTTCCATTTTAATCTGTAATTCTCCACTTGGTGAGAATTGATGTTTATCTAATAGACGTCCACTAATATCATAAATTTCAACATAATTTATTTTTGAATCTCCCTCACTTTCTATTTTTAAAAATGAATGACACGGATTAGGGTAGTATTTAATTTTTAGTTGTGAGTCAATCTCATTAAAACCTGTTGCACTGCAGTTAAATAATACATTCAAAGTTGAAGTTAGGGTAAAAATATCTGCCAATGAATCTGTATTTAAATCGCCTGAAAACAAATTGCCATTTGAAATTGGAAATGACTGTTCCATCCCCATTTTTCTATCAATAGTTCCAGTAACTACCCAAAGCAGGTTCTGTGTCGTAATTGTATCTTTAATAAATGCAATATCATCTTTACCGTCTTGATTAAAATCATTCACAGTTGCTTTTATATAATTAGTGGATATCAAATTGTCTGCAACCTCAAACCTTGCCCCTCCCTTGCCCCATAAAATTACTGAGTTGCCTGTACCAGCTTTAAAATAATTGGTTGACAAAATATCTATGTTATGGTCGCCATCGAAATCTCCAAAGTAAATTCCCTGATTTCTTCCTTTGCACCAAGAGTTTTCCGCAGGATAAAAACTGCTATCGAGTTTATTGAAAATTAAAACAGAAAGGCTATCGTTTCCATCAACTAGGACTCCCTTTTGCGCCCCGTTTCCAATTACAAGATCGTACCAGCCATCCGAATTTAAATCGGCACAATTTATGGTTGATAAATTTCTAAATATTGGACTTGAAATAGTTTCATTATTCATGAAAGAAGAGTCCTTAGAACCATAAAAGAACATTATTTTTCGTGGGGTGAAATAAGCAATTGCTAGGTCAATTGCCCCGTCACGATTAAAATCTGCTGTGCAAAAATCAATTCTATCAATACTAGTTCCAACCTCGGTAGTTACAGAATCAAAAACACCATTGCCATAACCCCAATAAACGGTTATACCATAATCATTCCAGTTGCTTTTTGGTCTAACAAATCCAACGGCGATATCCTGGTTCTTGTCATTATTAAAATCACCAAATAGGATTTTTGTAGGCTTATCTAATGATTCTACATTGTATACAGTGTCGAATTCCCCGTTAGCGTTTCCAGTCAAAAAATAAATATCATAAATGAAGTTTCCATTTCTTGTTGAGTTGCCTATTACTAGATCAATTTTCCCGTCGTTATTAAAATCCCCTTTTTCTACCACATCTCCATTTACTTGGCTGCTAAAAGATTGAACAGGCTCAAAGCAAACCTGCGCATCTATATTTGCACAAATGGCCACCAAACAAAAAAATAAAACTATTCTAGCTTTCATAATTTTAATTTTATGGTTATAATTTATTTACCAACTGATTTATTGTACTTGCAGGATATACAATTAAGTTTTGCAAATACGATCCAATAAGGTTGGCCTCTTCGCAATTAATAATAAAGGTATCATAGGTTCCACCACCAGAATGTAATACGGGAATATTACTGTTGCAGCCAATAATATTTATAATTTTAACTTCCTGATAATTAGTTTTTTGACCAGGGTGTGCGTTTATCAGAATTCCGAAGTTCATAAATACTGTGAATGTGAATGGAAGCCATATTTTTATATTGGTAAAGTGTTTTCGGAAGCCAAACATTAATCGTTTTCCGGATGAAATAACATAAAGCTAAGTTAGCAAAAAATATTGATTTTCAATATAATAACCAAAGATTACCCAAACTTAATTCTTGACTTTCTAATGACCTCCATTAAATAGGGCATAAATAAATTCCTTGTCATAGGTTTCAAATGAATATGACTATATTTTAGGAGCGAATTATCTTGTTATTTTCCCAAAAAGGAGATTTTGTTATTGAAATGGTCAATTTTTATAATTCTATTGCAATTTTCTTCAAGTTTTGATTTTCTCTTGTCTCATCATGATTGAATACAAAAGCTGAGAAACCATTGGAATAAAGAAATTTTTGGAAAGAGCTAGAATTCACCACCTTAGCTAAGATGGGTTTACTCAATAGACTTAGGTCATACTCTATCCTTGTCCATGTTGAAATTGCTATTTTACAATAGCCTTTATCAATTTAGAATTTGCTTGGCTAAGTGCCTAAATACATCTTCTTAAATCGTTATATTTTTGGCCAATATATTAGCTATTTTAAATTAAATTGCATATATTTGACTAATATTTTAGCCATAATGTTGAGATTTGGAATAGATAAAAAACCGAGTGATATCCAAAAAGATT
>JBILVK010000041.1:0-24105 GCA_044370475.1 Bacteroidia bacterium | reverse complement strand
ACTGAATCAGTATTCCGCTCAATCTTTTTAATTCTACTTCACTTAATTTAGAATCGTAGGCAGCTTGTAACAATCTAACTACGGATTGAACCAAGGTGACTTGTGCAATGCGTAAATCGTTTATGCTAATCATTCCTTGATCTTGTTGCAATTTTGCCAAATCAAAATTCTGTTTAGCAACCTCCAAATTCTTTTGTTCAAATTGGTAAAGATCAATATTGGTTAAATAAACTTGATAGGCTTGTGCAAGCGCAACCTCTAACTTTAAAAGAGAATCTTTGAGCACAATATCACTCATCTTAAAACCAATCTTTGCGTTACTCACCCTTCTGTCGACATCAAATCCATTAAACAAATTCATGTTTACGCCAAAGCCATAATGCAAGCCTTTGTTATTGGAAGATTGTAGGAATCCCGCTTCCGACTCTTGCTGTGTATAGCTATAACCACTGCGTAATTGAAGACTTGGATACCTATCCCCTCTAATTTCTCTTAATTGGTATTGAGCAACAGATTGATTCAATTTTGCCATTTTAATTCCGCTGTTGTTGTTAAATGCCTGTTCTTTTAAGGCATCAAACTTTAACTGCTCATCTGGGCTTAAAGAATCTGATACTTCATAGGAAAAAGTAATGGGCATACCAAGCAATTGGATCAGACCGAGCTTGCTATTTTTTAATTGTGTTTCTAGTCTTTTGTATGCGGCGATATCAGTATTTAAATTTACCAATGCGGTTAACATATCTGATTTGGGGCTCTTGCCTATTTCTAATTTTGCCTTAGCTACTTCGAGACGTTTTTCGCTAATTTCTACAAATTCTTTTCCTGCTTTTAATTGGTCTTTTGCCAATAGAACATCAAAATATGTTTTGGCAACTCTGGTGAGTGTGTTCTCCATTTGTTGTCTTACACGCAGCTCGCCCATAGCTTCCAACTCATTTAATTTACTGCGTGTGGCAAACATTTTCATTCCGTTAAAAATTGTCCAACCCAATTCAACATTAGCGTTGAGTGAATTACTTTTTGCCCCATCTCTGTTATTTTCTGCACCACTCAAAAACTTCTGTTTGGTATCTATTACTTGGTTGTCTTGTGTAAGAGAACCCGTTAAAGAAGGCAACATCCCAGCATTGCCAATGGTATTGTTTCTTTTAGAAATTTCGAGTTCGCTGTTGGCCAATTGTATGGAATAATTGTTCTTTAAAGCAATCTCATAGGCCTGCTTTAAAGAAACCATTTCTTGGGCTTGTACCTTCAGTGAGAGGCCCAAGATCAACAACAAAACATTTATACTAATTCTCTTCATGAACGCTTGAATTTTTATCCTCCACATGGTCTTTTTTACCAGAAAGAAACTGGTAAACCACAGGGATTACATATAAGGTTAAGAAACCAGAAAACAACAAACCACCAATAATTACCATACCCATAGAAACCCTGCTTTTGGCACCCGCCCCTAAGGCTAAAGCAATTGGCAATGCGCCTAAAATGGTTGCTAAGCTGGTCATCATAATAGGTCTTAACCTCGACACTGCAGCTTCTTTTACGGCTTGCAGTTTAGGTAAGCCTTGTTCTCTTTTTTGGTTGGCAAACTCCACAATTAAAATACCATTTTTAGTTACCAATCCGAGTAAAACAATGATGCCTATCTGACTAAAAATATTCATGGTTTGATCAAAATACCACAAGGTCAACAGCGCCCCAGCTAAAGCTAAAGGAACGGTGAACATGATAATAATAGGATCTTTAAAGCTTTCGAATTGAGCAGCAAGTACCAAATAGATTAATACCAATGCCAAGATAAAAGCAAATAGGGTATTAGAAGAACTCTCTGCAAAATCGCGTGAGGGTCCGGCTAAATCAGTGGTAAAAGAATCATCCAAAATTTTCTTCTGGATACGCTTCATTTCCTCTATCCCATCTCCTATTGTTTTTCCCGGCGCCAAGCCAGCCGAAACCGTAGCAGCCTTATATCTATTATAATGATAGAGTTGCGGCGGACTGCTTTGTTCAACCACCTCTACCACGTTATCTAGCTGTATAATTTCGCCTTTATCGTTACGCACATACAATGATTTTAAATCAACAGGATCATCGCGGTGGGCACGCTCCACTTGTCCAATAATTTGGTATTGCTTTCCACTTTTGCTAAAGTAACCATAGCGCACACCACCATAGGCAAATTGTAATGTTTGGGCAACCGACTGAACACTTACCCCTAAATTTTTGGCCTTCTCTCTATTGAAAGAAACCACTAATTCTGGACGGTTAAACTTGAGGTTTACATCAACCCCTTGAAACACTTTGCTGTTATTTGCCTCCTCTAAAAACTTAGGCAAGTAAGTTTGTATTTTATCAAAATCTTGGTTCTGCAAAATAAATTGAACAGGCAAACCCGCTCTTGAACCGCCTGTTCCACTGATGGTTTGATCTTGAATAACAAAGGCCTTAGCAGCGGTAAAGTTCATGAGGTTCTTTTGCAAGCGTTGTGCAATTTGTTGCTGCGATTGTTTACGCTCATTGGGCTCAGTTAAAATAACCCTTACAAAACCGGTATTCATGGCACCACTACCCATAAATCCTGGGGCAGTAACCACCAAGGTTAAACGCTTCTCTGGAAAAGAATCATCTATCATGTTTGATACCTCAGACATATACCTTTCCATGTAATCGTAAGATGCACCTTCAGGAGCAGTTGCACTGATACGCATCCAACTTCGATCGTCCATAGGAGACAATTCAGATTGCAATGACCCTCCAATTAAAAATATCAATATTACGCTTACTCCAATGATGCTCCACACCTGCCATCTATTTCTAAAAAAGTGTTCTAATGACCTAGCATAAGCATTGTTTAAAGCCACAAAAAATGGCTCGGTCATATCATAAAACTTAGAATGCTTATTTGATTTGCGCGTTAAATAAACATTTAAAACAGGAGTTAAGGTAAGCGATACAAATGCAGAAATCATAACGGCTCCAGCCACCACCACCCCAAACTCTCGAAACAATCTACCTACAAAACCCTGAATAAAAATAATAGGTAAAAACACAACAGCCAAGGTGATGGAAGTAGCAATAACTGCAAAATAGATTTCATTGGTTCCCTTTACAGCAGCCTCCCGCGGATTCATACCCTCTTCTATTTTTTTAAATATATTTTCGGTCACCACAATACCATCATCCACCACCAAACCTGTTGCCAGCACAATGGCTAATAAGGTTAAAATATTGATGGAATACCCAAAAAGGTACATGATAAAAAATGCTCCAATTAAAGAAACAGGAATATCTACCAAAGGTCTAAATGCAATGAGCCAATCTCTAAAGAATAAAAAGATAATAAGCACCACCAAGATAAAAGCAATTAACAAAGTCTCACTCACCTCTTTGATGGAAGTTCGCACAAAGCGTGTATTATCTAAAGCCACATCGAGCTTAATATCGCTTGGCATTTCTTTGCTAATTTGATCATACCGCTTATAAAATTCATCAGCAATTTCAATGTAATTGGCCCCAGGTTGAGGTACTAATCCTAAACCAATCATGGGTACACCTTTGGATTTTAATCCGGTTTCATCATTCTCTGAACCTAGGATAGCATAACCCACATCAGACATTCTTACCACTTGCGTACCCTCATTCTTTATCACAATGCGGTTAAACTCTTCCTCTGTGGTGTATCTACCCATGGTTTTGATAGACAATTCTGTGTTATCACCAGAGATTTTTCCACCAGGTAATTCAATATTTTCTTTATCCAAAGCAGCACGCACATCCAAAGGAGTTAAGCCAAAAGCAGCCAATTTATCTGGGTTGAGCCAAAGACGCATGGCGTATTTTTTTTGTCCCCAAATCTGAATGGTACTAACACCTGGAATGGTTTGCAAACGCTCCATCACCACATTTTCTGCGTAATCATTGAGCTCCAATTTAGACTTGGTATCACTCTGTAAAGTAAGAGAGATAATGGCATCGGAATTGGCATCAGCCTTGCTTACCACAGGTGGCGCATCTAAGTCCTGCGGCAATTGCCTAACCGTCTGCGAAACCTTATCGCGTACATCATTGGCAGCCTCCTCAAGATCGGAACTCAAGTTAAACTCAACCGTTATGATGCTGCTACCTTGGTTGCTAGAAGAAGTAATAGACCTAATACCTGCAATACCATTGATGGCCTTCTCCAAAGGCTCAGTAATTTGCGATTCAATGATATCAGGGTTAGCACCTGTATAATTGGTTCTTACCGTAATAACAGGAGGATCAATACTTGGAAACTCACGAACCCCTAAGTAGTTAAACGAAATAGCTCCAAACAAAATAATTAAGATGGAACAAACAATGGCCAGTACAGGCCTCTTTATGGCGGTGCTAGCTATACTCATTTGCGTTTTCCTAGCATTACTTTCACTCCAGGTTTCATGTACATAATTCCATCAAGTATCAGCGAATCGCCAGTTTGCAATCCAGAAGTTATTTCAATTTGATTTTCGGTTCTAAAGCCTGTTTCTACTGCCCGCTCAATGGCAGAGTCGGCCTGAACCAAATACACTTTCTGACCTTTTAATACAGGCACCAAACTTTGGGTTGGAATCATGATACTTTGTTTATCGTTGCCAATGCTAAGAACTATATTGGCAAATAAACCCGGCAACAGTACATGCGAAGTATTATCGCAAATGGCTTTCATTCTTATGGTGCGGGTTTCGCTAGAGATGGCAGATTCTCTTGCATAAATCTTTGCTTTAAATTCTTGGTTCAGACCGCTTACTTTAAAGCTAACTTCATCTCCAATTTTTGCTACTAAGGCATATTTTTCAGGCACAGAAAAATCGAGTTTCAACCTGCTTTCATCTTGCAAAGTAGCAATGTTGGTATTGGCAGAAATGTAAGCGCCTTCGCTAATGTTTCGCAAGCCAATTACGCCAGAAAAAGGTGCCCTAATTTCTGTTTTTCTAATTTGTTCTTTTATAAAATCGATATCGGCATCAATGGCATTAAGTTCTGAAACAGATAAATCAAAATCTGCTTGAGCAATAGCTTCTTTCTTAAGCAAGGCTTCGTTGCGTTTTACATTATCGTCGCGCAGCTTCTTGTTTGCCAATGCTTTTTTGAGTTGTGCTTGAAACTCTGAATCATTAATTTTTACAAGCAGTTCACCCTTTTTAACCCTTGAACCTTCTTTAAAATAGATGCCTCTAATGAGCCCTTGGGTTTCTGCAAAAAGTTGAACCATTTCATTGGCCACAAGTGTTCCACTCACCTGATATTTTGGGGAGAAAATTTGTGGGTTAATAACCACCACACTCACCTTTACTGGCATTTTATTTGCGCCTCCTTTGGCGTTTGGTTCAGACAGTTTCTTATTGCAAAAAAACTTTGGAATAAGTAATGCACTTATAACCACTATGCCTATGATGATGTTTCTAAATTTCTTCATTATTCTATGGATACCTCTTTTTAATAACCTAATTAGCTACGCTAAGTTTTTGTGATTGTAATATTTTTGAGACCCAATAGGCCACAACCATAAGAACGGCGCCGCCTATGTATGGTAAAGTATATTGTATATTATAGAGCAATCCGCCTAAAACCGGACCAATAACCCTAGCTAAACTAGAGAAAGATTGGTTTAGACCCATGGCTTGTCCTTGTTCTTTTGGAGAGCTTGCTTGCGAAATTAAGGAAGAAATGGAAGGTGTAATGCAACCATTAGACAAGGCTAAAAATGCCAAACTTATGAGCTGCAACCAAAAATATTGTGGCGGCACAAAAGGCAGAGAAAACACGCCAATACCCATGGAAACGGTGCCTATGAGCAACAATTTTTTCTCGCCAAATTTCTTGGTGAGTTTGCCTACCAATCCACCTTGTACCACCGCACCCGTTAAACCCATATACATAAATACCAAGCCAATGCTTTGTTCTGTAAGAGCATATTTTTCTATCCACAACAATCCAGCAGTAATTTGCATCATTGAAAAGGCCACAACAAACAAGAAATTGATGGTAAATAATTCTCTTATCACAGGCTTTTTAAGTTCAGCGGCTAAATCTGTAAAAGGCTTAAATCTAAAAGGCTTATCCTTTTGCATTTGCTTAATAGATTCGGGTAAAAATTTATAAGCAAGCACCCAATTGAAGGCACATAAACCTGCGGCAAAATAGCCCACAAAATCTACGCTTCCTGGTCCGCTCAACGATTTTAGGTAACCACCTACAGGCGGACCAAATATAAATCCTAAACCAAAGGCAGCGCCCAATAGGCCCATGTTTTTTGCCCTGTCTTGAGGTTCTGTAATATCTGCAATATAGGCTTGTGCTGCAGAGATATTGGCTGAACCAATGCCAGCAAAAACGCGAGAGAAAAATAAGAAGGTTAAATTGTGGGTGAAAGCGAAGAATACATAAGCCAACATGGTAATTAAAATACTAACCAGCATTACTGGTCGGCGGCCAATTCTATCACTTAATGTGCCCCAAAAAGGAGAAAACAAAAAGTTCATTAAAGAGTACGTACCTGCAATAAGTCCAATCTGAAACGAAGATGCATGAAGTTCTTTTGCAAAAATGGGGAAGATGGGAATAATGAGTCCAAACCCCAACAAATCAATAAGAATAGTAACAAAAAGGACGAAAATAGGGGAACGATTTTTCATGCCGCAATTAAGGCAAAATTTTAGAACATTACTCGTAATTGTATGTTAAAACTCCTTGGAGCATCCAATTTTGTAGGTCTAGTGGCGTATTCTTGGTTTGTAAAATTATTTACTAAAAAGGCAATTCTACTTTGTTCTGTAAGTTGGTACGACATGCGCACATTGTGAACCATGTAACCTGCGCCCTCTCTATCAAAAAACTCCTTTATACTTGGCGTAAAGACCAAGAAAAAGGGATCAATTTTTTCGTAAGTACTATAATAGTTAAATGAGTAACCTATACTCACCTTTTTTAAGGTTCCCTCCACATCCCATTTGGCTGTGGTGCGGTTTCTGTATGGCAAAATAGCATGATAATACTTGGCACTATCAAGAGAACCAATACTACTAAAAAGCGCTTTGGAGTAGGTTTTCCAGTCCTTCATCTCTGGTGCCTCACTTAAATTTACAGGCATGGTATAGGTGTAACCACCCAAGGTTCTAATTAATACATCCCCAATTCTGCCCTCCCCAGAAAAGCTTAGTTCAAATCCGGCAGCGCGCGTTTGACCAATATTCTGGGCCTTAAAACCTATGCGTTCCCAGATAGGAATATTGGGGTGATCAACAGAAGACAGCCATTGTCCGAACCGAAACTCAATCATGCTATCGAATTCTTGGTTAAAGACTGCAAAGTCGACAGAACCCACAAAGTTGGCAATGCGAAATCCCTGTTGAACGCCAATCTCGGCAGTAAAGCCTGTTTCAGAAACCAAATCGGGATTAGGAAAAATGCGCAAATCTGCGGCCTTATCCTCCACATACTTTTCGCCAATGGTAGGGAAACGATAACCTTCAGAATAATTCGCCCTTATAAAGGTGTGTTCTGCCACCTGATAATTTACTCCCACGCGCTTTAGCAGGCCCGTTTTATCTTGGTAGGTATCTAAACCATTTACCTCGTATCTTCCCCCTAACACAAATCCCCAACGCTTGTAGCGGTAATCTAATTGGCCAAATCCAGCCGCGCTAAAGCCAGCAAACTCGCCTTTATATACATTACCCACAGCCCATAAAGACGTTAAATAAGTTCCAGCAGTTAAATCTAGGCCCTTGTATAATTTAGTTTTTAAGTTGTAATCAAAGGCATAAAGATTGGCCAAAGCATCATCATCTTTGGGGAATTTTACCTTATCTACAAATCGCTTAATTTGATAAATTCTGCCCTTAAATGAATGCAAACTTTTGCCCTTTTTCCATTCGGCATGCGGGTCGAAAGAAATAATACGATAGAAATCATCTACCACATAATTGTCTAAAGGTTGCAGGGCTCCTGTATCGGCATCTTTCCAAATAAAAAAGCGACCCGCTTTCTCCACCATGGCATTTATATTTATCCCAAAATTGAGGTTTTGGTTCAGACGGTAACGCGTTTTTAAATAATTTCTGAACCTAAAGGCATCTGCGCCTTGGAGGTGACTATGAATACCATTGGCATTGCCGCTTACCACCAAATCGAACTTGCCCCAACTTTGTTTATGGTTATAAAAAATGCCCCCATTGGTTGGTTGTGTGCTGGGCGACCACCAAATGGTTTCTTTGCGTTTGGGGTTAGACAAAATGCCTTGGTACATTTGTATTTTGGTTTGGGGTTTTTGAGTTCCCCAACCCGTACGCACATTCACGGTACCATTAAGCGCAGAAGAACCATACAATACCGAAGCAGAACCCTTAATAACCTCAATTTGTTCTGCGGCTTCTATGGGCAAAAAAGACCACCTAACATCGCCCAAATCGGCCCCCAATAAAGGCATATCATCTAATAACACAGCTACCCTACTGCCCGTATTATAAGAAAACCCTGCACCACCTCTGATGGTAACTTGTCCGTCGACCACCATTACCCCAGGCACCTTATTTAATACCTCAGACAAGTCTGTTGAATTGGCATTGGCAATTAAGTAGGGTTGAATAATATTGATTGAACTTACCTCACGAGAAACCTCTTTAGCACCTCTGGAACCAGAAATTACCAATTGATTGAGTTGATTGATGAATGGAATTAACAACACTTGAAATTCGCGTTTGCCCTCTAATTGTTCTTCAAAATTTAGGTCGTAATTTTTATAGCCAATTCTGCTCACTTTTAATTGGTGTTTGCCTGGTTTGGAAGAAAATGAAAAAAATCCATTGGAATCTGTTTGGGTAGAAAATTTCTTATCTAAGTATACAGAAGTATTGGAAAGAGGCTTAAAAGTTTGCTCATCGAGCACAATTCCTCGTATCAATAAACTTTGTGCCAGACCTTTATTTAAAAGAGTGACAATTATCATGAGTAATAAAAAGCGCCCTAGTTTCATGTGTTTTGCTTGGAGGTAAAAATAATACTTTCTTTATTTTTTAAAAGTTTTTGTTTAAGTGGGCAAACAAATACTAATTTAGCGCGGTTATTAGTAAGTACATAAAAATACCGAATCAAAATGGGTCAGTTGAAGAAAAAATTTATTGAAAAAGCCTTGCCGTTATCGGCTGAAATTAAACAATTTGTTAAAGAAAACGGAAATATCTCTCTGGGTGAATTTACGGTTGAGGATGTTTATGCCGGACAAAAAGGCATCATTGGATTATTAACTGAAACATCTTTATTGGATGCAAACGAAGGAATTCGTTTTAGGGGATATACCATTCCAGAATTGAGGCAAAAATTGCCTAAGGTTCCAGGAGGCACTGAGCCATTACCAGAAGGCTTATTCTATTTAATGTTGTTGGGCGAGTTGCCAACTTACGAGGATGTATTGGCCATTCAAGAAGACTGGCGCGGACGCTCGGCAGTTCCAGAGCATGTTTTTAAAGCCATTGATGCTTTGCCAATTACCACCCATCCAATGACACAATTTAGCATTGGTATTATGGCTATGCAATCTGATTCTATTTTTGCAAAAGCCTACAGAGATGGTATTAATAAAAAAGATTATTGGGATCCAACCTACGAAGACGTTTGTAACTTATTGGCGCGCCTACCCTATGTAGCTGCTTATATTTATAGAAGAACCTATAAAGACAATGTTCATATTGCACCAAAACCAGAATTGGATTGGGCAGCAAATTTTGCACATATGTTAGGATACGATCAAGTGGAGTTTTACAAATTGATGCGTTTGTATTTAACTATCCATGCCGATCATGAAGGAGGAAATGTTTCTGCACATACTACGCACTTGGTAGGTTCTGCATTAAGTGACCCTTATCTTTCTTTTTCTGCAGCTATGAACGGCTTGGCTGGACCTTTACACGGTTTAGCAAATCAAGAAGTGATTAGGTGGATCATTGAAATGAGAGAAGAAATTGGTCATTCGCCAAGCAAAGAAGAAATTGCAGCTTATATTCACAAGACCTTAACCAATGGAAAGGTTGTACCTGGCTACGGACATGCGGTTTTGAGAAAAACAGATCCACGCTTTTTGGCACAACAAGAATTTGCAAAAACCTATATGCCAGATGATGTTTTGGTAAATATTGTTTGGAATATCTACGAAGTTGCTCCTCCAATTTTAGAAGGAACAGGCAAGATTAAAAATCCTTGGCCTAATGTAGACGCTCATTCTGGTGCATTGTTATTGCATTATGGCATGAACGAATACGATTTCTACACGGTTTTATTTGGTGTAAGTAGGGCTTTAGGTGTAATGGCTTCTTTGATGTGGGATCGTGCGTTGGGCTTACCAATTGAGCGACCTAAATCGGTTACCTTCGAGTGGTTAAAGAAGCATATCGACGCTAAAAAAGCCACAGCATAATCGGTTCGAACCGAAAAAAAATATAAGAATTATAAAAAACGCAGCAATTTGAGCTGCGTTTTTTGTTTTGATTTGGTCTGATTATTGTATTTTTGGCAAAGATGAAAAAAAATTCTTTCGGTCTGAACCAACCCATGGTTGCAGTGATGCGATTTGTGTTTGGGATAATGGTGCTATTTCAATTGAGTGCTTGCGGAGTTTACACGCAAAGTGGAGCTTCTATACACCCCGATGCCAAAACTTTTAGCGTATCTTATATCACCAACATGGCCAGCATTGTGGCCCCTACTTTGAGTCAGACACTCACCGAAAGAATTAAAACAAAATTTATCAATGAAACACCGCTAAAGCTTACTACAGCTGATGGCGACTTACATTTTAGCGGAAAAATTACCAGTTATATTACGGCTCCAATTGCAATTCAGGGTAACCAAACCAATGCGGTGAGCAGGCTTACGGTAACGGTTGAAATTACTTGCGATAATAAATTGGAAGAGGATAAAAGCTTTACGCAAACTTTTTCCAACTTTACGGATTTCGATTCCAAGCAAAATTTTTCGGCTATTGAGGCAGATTTGATTACAAAAATCTGCGACGGATTGGTTCAGGACATCTTCAATAAAGCCTTTATCAATTGGTAAATTGACTAGCAGCCAATTTTTAATTATATTGCCTCCAAAATCACTGAAGTGAATAAGTACGACTTTACAAACCTGGTTAAATCTCCAAAGACAATTGGGGAGGCCGATATGGAGAAGCTGAAGGGGCTGGTTAACCAGTTTCCATACTTTTCTGTGGCCCAAAACCTGTTGGTAAAAGCCTTGCACAATACACATCATTACGAGTACGAAAAGTTCTTGAAGCAGGCAGCTTTGCAGGCCGGAAACAGATCTGTATTGTATAATTTGGTTCATGATTTACCACTAGAAACCGAAAGTGATATTCAGTTAAATCAATCCGTTGAGACTTTACAGTTTCAAAACAATGTGGATTTTAAGGAGCTTGCTGAGAAAACAGAAGCGGCTTTGCCAGAACCAGAAAATACTGAGGCTTTACCAATAGTTGAGGTGCCGGCAAATTCAATTACTCCAGTGGAAATTGAGGTACCGAGTGTAGTTGAAAAGCCTATTATTGAAGTTCCAACATGGGTTTCTAACGTTTCCGAAGTTTTGTCTAATGATGCAGATGAGAAATCAATGGAAGTTATTCCTGCTGCATTAAACGCTGACCCTTTTAATGATGATGATTTTGCTGCGAAATTAGCAGATGCAGCTCATCCAATAGAGCCCGTAAGGAACAACTTAATAGAGGAAGCTACGCCTATAGTTTCTAGCATTCCTGAAACACCTGTTGCCAAGGCTATAGTGATTCAAGAACCAGAAAAAGACCCAAATATTATTTACGAAGATGAGAAGTTGGTAAGACCTGTGGGCGATTTTGAAAAGTTTATTCCTAAGACCTTTGAATTGGGCGTAGATGATGAGTTTGATTCGCTTATCACCCTTGACGATGATTCGGATGATGTTTTGGGCAATTTCGACATTTCTAGCCTTAATAGTTTTGTACCTGCGCGTCCAATTCCTGAAGAAGATGAATTGGTTGAGCACCTAGAGGTGCAAGCCATTGAGCCAATGGTTAAAAATGTTGAGGATGCAAATACACCCCTCAGTTTATTGCAGGAAGTTGTTTCCGTAGAGAATAATTTAGAAAACAAGGTTGCGCCAATTGAAGAAAAAATTGAGTCGCAAATTAACTTAGAAAGCAAGCCAACAGAGGAGCCTGCGGGTGCCGACTTCTTTAAGTGGTTATCTCAAAAAGAAGAAGTTGCACTTACCATAGAAGAAACAATCAATCCAGATTTGGTTGAAACCATTGTTGAGACCTCCATTCCAAGAGAAGAAACCATCCAATCAGATTTGGGTGCAAGCGTTTTAGACAAAACCAAAGAATTGGAGCTTTCTCATAGCATTGAAGCGTCGGTAGAACCTCTTACCGAGGAGTTACTCGGCTCAACAGAAGTCACAGTACCTGCGGTAGAGTTGGCAATACCTGAAAGTTCAACTATGGTGGAACTTCCTAAGCCAGTGTTGGAAGCGCCAATGGTAGAAGATGAGGTCTTTGTATTTGATTTTAAATCGGCCATTTCTCAACAAGCCAACAGTAAGCTTAGCGATACCATTCAAGAACATCTAGAAAAGCCAATACCTGTAAAAGAAGTTCGGTTCGAACAGACCCTTGAGCAAGTGCCTGAATTACCGCAAAGCAAGGTGGCAAACCCGTTGCAGAGCCTATTAGATTATGAGGTAAATGAGTATTTAGCGCCATTGTATAAGCAGGTGAGCTATAATGAACATCTTTTTGAGAATGCATTTATAGATACTTATGGTGGAACAAGTAAGGCCGAGTTTAATTTTGATGAGCCATTTGTTAGGCTGAAACCGTTGGAAGATGCGATTGAGCCATTGGAAAATAAGGTGATTGAAATTCAGGCACCTATTGAGGAAAAAGTTGCAGCACCTATTGAGCAGATTGTTGAGCTAAGTCAGGACAAGAAAACAGAATTAAGCAGGGAAGATATTCAGAAATTAGCCAATCAGTATCATATTTCTGAGGAGATTGAAGGTGGCAAGGAAGAGAAGAAAACGGTGCTAAGCCGGGAAGAAATTCAGAAATTGGCCAATCAGTATCATATTTCTGAGGAGATTGAAGGCAGCAAGGAAGAGAAAAATAAAGAAGAAAATAGGGAAATTGAGAAGGCTAAAAAAGAGTCATTGGTTCAGCCCAAAATGGCAGAATTACCTACTCCAAAAATTGCCCGCGACCCAGGTACAGTTGAGTCTATTTTGGACAAGTTTATACGCGAAAACCCTAGCATTGCCAGGCCTAAGAGCGAGTTTTATAGTCCGGTAAACATGGCCAAGCAAAGTGCAGAAGAAAGTGCAGAGATTGTGAGTGAAACTTTGGCCCAAATTTACACCCGCCAGGGACTTTATAAGAAGGCAATTGTGATGTATGAAAAATTAGGGTTGCATTATCCCGATAAATTTACTTATTTCGCAGGCCTGATTTCTCAGATCAAATCAGCACATAATATTGAATAAGATATGTTAACAGTTATTTTAATTTTAATCGTAGTAGCTTGTTTGTTGCTAACGTTATTGGTTTTGATTCAAAATCCAAAAGGTGGTATTGCTGCAAACTTTGTTGCACCAAGCCAAATTGTAGGTGTTAAACGTAGCACCGACATTGTTGAGAAAGCTACATGGTATATGGCTGTTGCCTTAATTACCCTTTCTTTGGCATCTAACTTTTTTCGTCCAGCTGGTACCAGCGACGAAGGAATGAATGATTCGCGTATTAAGAGCTCAATTGAAGAGCAAGTTGTTCCAGCAGCGCCAATGGCTCCACAGCCAGCGCAAACTGCTCAGCCAGCTCAAGAAGGAGCAGCTCAAGAGCAACCAGCTCCATAATATTTTTTTTATTTTTTTTTTGAAAGAGGCTTTCCGCAAGGAAGGCCTCTTTTTTTGTTTTTATTTCTGAGGAATTTTCTCCCCTTCACATTAGTTTTGCTTAACTATTAATTTACTTACCATGAAACATGAATGGAAGAAAGTAGAAAAGCAATTTTATTTGCCTAAAAACAAGCCAGAAATTTTAAATATTCCAAGCTTTAAATTCTTTACCCTTGAAGGAAAGGGAAACCCAAACGATGATTTTTTTGCAGATTTTATAGGAGTGTTGTATTCCTTGTCGTACGCCATTAAAATGAGTCCTAAAAAAAACAATGCGCCACTAGGATATTTTGATTATACCGTTTATCCTTTAGAAGGTGTTTGGGATATTACAGAAGAGGCTAGAAAGATTTATAATGGCACCATTAACAAAGATGATTTGGTTTTTAAGTTAATGATTAGGCAACCAGATTTTGTAGATCCAGATTATGCCCAACAGGTCCTAGAACATACTATGAAGAAAAAGCCTCATGCACTTTTAGACAAGGTAAAATTTGAGGAAATTATTGAAGGAAGTAGCATTCAAATGCTACATAATGGCAGCTATGATAATGAACCAGCCAGTTTTCAATTGATGGAACAATTTGCAGAAAAAGAAAAAGTAAAAAGGGCATCTAAAATTCACCGAGAAATATACTTAAGCGATGCCCGAAAAGTAGCGCCAGAAAAGCTAAAGACTGTTTTAAGATTCTCCATTGAGGCAAAATAAAATCTAAATGATAGCTCGCCTAAAGACAACAGTAAATGCTTAAAGTGGACACTATTTAAGGTGACAACAACATATTCATACAAGGAATAAAAAAAGCCTTGCCATTTTGAAAATGGAATGTAAGAACTCAGAATTATAAGGCCTGAACCATCAGGGATTTCAAATAGGCAATTCTAAACACTAGAAACGCTTGCGCAAATAAACACCCAAACCAACCAACAAAGGCTTTTGTTGAATCCATTGCTCGTTCTTCACCATTGAATTGAGGGAGGCTTTAATGTTAGGCATCACGCCTAAATCTACTGAGCTATTTAACTTAAACGACACATTAGGAGCAAAAGTAGCAAAAAACACATTGGTAAATTCTGGGAACGAAGCCTTATCATTAACCACCAAAACACCTATACAACCTGGATCTGGCATATAGGCATTCACCAAATTTAACTTACCAAAACTTACTCCGCCCATTAATTCAAAATGCACCCTTCCCTCTGAGGGGAATTGGTAAGTAGCATATAATGGAATCTCGGTAAAGCTGTATTTGTTTTCGTAAGAATTGGCTGTGCCTTGTACAATAGAATCTTTTGGATTTACGTACATGTTTTGGGGCTGAACCAAGGACGGGTTACTTTGGATAGCAGGCATTACTGCAAAATTCACCTTTTGTTGAAAAGAGGTAATTCCTATTCCAGAAGAAATCATCCACCTTTTACCTAAGTGGTAATTAAGCAATAATCCGCCCGAAAAATCTAAGGCCGGCGATTCCATTTCGTTCCTTAGATCAAGCGACTTTTGTAAATTGGCATAAGGTGTTTCACTTGGCATGCTTAATTGCATCATGCTCATATGAATGCCCGCAAAGGCAGTAATAGAAAACTGAGTAAATGTCTCCTCTGGTGCCATATAAGAGCTGCCATGAAAAGGTTTGTTAGGCTCAAAAGAATCCTTAGCGGCAGGTTTAATGGTTAAAGATTCAAGAATCAATTTAGGTTCGTTGGCAGCAGGCGCTGGTTTATCTTGATTTGCTGGAGGCACGCTGTTTTGTTGACTTGCAGGTGCTGCAGTGGCAGAAGAATTTGAGCTTGTTTTCTGTGGCGGCATTGCCTCATTGCTGGCTGCTACAGGGTTTAATGCATTATTTGCGCTTAATTGAGCAGTTGCAGGCGCAATTGGTTCAGACCGAAAATTGCTGGTCTTACTTTTAGGAGAACCTGCACTTTTGGCCGAAGCGTTTGCTTGCGATTTATTGCCTGCTGAAGCTGATCCTGATGAAGCTTTTGTGTTTTTACGAGCGGCTTTGGAAGGCTTACTGGATGAGGCTTGCGGCGATAAGGTGGTATTACTTTCTTTAGGAGAAGCCTTATCAGAAGAAGAATTTTTAGTCGCAGAATTAGAGGCTGCTTTGGAAGCAGATTGTGCAAGGGCATTTGACTGATCATTTGGGTTTAGCTCCACCGAGGTACTTGATTCTGCTGGACTTTCGGCTTGTTCCAACTTATTATCTGTTGCAGACTCGCCTTGTTCCAAATTATTTTTCGCAGGCATTCCGGCATCAGGACTACTAATTGGGGCAGGCTTATCTACTTGAGTTTTTGCCTCACTTAATAATTCTTGTTGGCTCAAAGGTCCATTTTGGCTGAACCAATAACCAGCAACAAAGGTGGCCATTAATAAAACGGCAACCGAACTAAACCAGATGAAACCGCGCTTGCGGCGAGATTCTGGCAATTGAGATTCTACCTGATCCCAAACTTCTTTGCGGGGGTCAACGGTATAATTCTCCAACTTTTCTTGAAGAGCGGGTTCAAAAGAATCTGCATACATATTTTGCTCAATGCGATTCCACAAGGCATCCGATGGTTTCATTTCCGTGCCATCTAGTTGCTTTTTCAACTTCTCCTCAAAACTACTTTGCTTCTTCAAAAGGCTCATTTAAAATCTGATAATGTTTGGCCAATAATCCCTGCATGTACTGCTTGGCACGGGAATATTGGGATTTGCTGGTTCCAACAGCGATTGTTAATTTTTCGGCTATTTCCTTGTGGGTATAACCTTCGATGGCATACAAGTTAAAAATAACCCGATAGCCTTCTGGCAAATGCTGGATAAGTGCAATGATTTCTTTGGCAGAAATTTTCTCTAGAATTTCATCATTGAATGGAGCATCATAATAATCATGATCTAAGTCCTCCTGAAATTTTCTACTGCGGTGTTTGTAATGATTAATGGCATTAAATACCATAATCCTACGAACCCAACCTTCGAAACTGCCTTCAAACTTGAACTTGGAAATGCCTTGAAACACCTTTAAAAATCCTTCTTGCAACATATCCTCAGCCTCTGCCCTATCCTTAGCATACCGCATGCATACACCGAGCATTTTGCCTGCAAAATGCTCATACAAAGCCTTTTGGCTTGCCCTTTGGCCTTCCAAACAACCTTGAATGATATCGGATTCGTTGTACAACATATAGTTTGCTTATAAGGGTAGTCACATTCTTTGCGAAAGTGGTTGCCTTATTTCTAGCAAATTTATCAGAAAAATGATGCATTCTTGTCAAACAAATTTTCCCAATTTGTCAAAAAGGTGAAAAACTGTCAGCATTTACCGCTTGGCATAGGTTTAGCTAATGAAGGTTGTAAAGTAAAACACAAATTTAAAAAGTATATGTCAGTAACATTAAAACCTATCGCAGGAACGCAGAACAGAGTGATTGTTCAAGCCGCACCAGCAGAAGAAAAAACAGCTTCAGGAATCATTATTCCAGACACAGCAAAAGAAAAACCTCAAAGAGGAACAGTTATTTCGGTAAGTGAGGTTGACGAGAAAGGCAACAAGCCTGCAGTAAAAGTTGGCGATACCGTTCTTTATGGCAAATATGCAGGAACCGAAATTAGCGTTGACGGTACCGATTATTTAATTATGCGTGAGAGTGACATTTTTGCCACTATTTAATTTCAAGCAAATCCAAAAAAATTATTAAAAATTATGAGTAAGAAAATTTCATACAGTGTAGATGCGCGCGACGGATTAAAACGTGGTGTTGATGCTTTGGCAAATGCCGTAAAAGTAACTTTAGGACCTAAAGGTCGTAATGTAGTAATAGATAAAAAGTTTGGTTCACCTCAAGTAACCAAAGATGGTGTTTCTGTGGCCAAAGAAATTGAGTTGAAAGATCCAATTGAAAACATGGGTGCTCAAATGGTAAAAGAAGTGGCTTCTAAAACTGCTGATCAAGCAGGAGATGGAACTACAACTGCAACTGTATTGGCTCAGGCAATTGTAACTGCTGGTTTAAAGAACGTTGCTGCTGGTGCAAACCCAATGGATTTAAAGCGTGGTATCGACAAAGCGGTATCTGCAGTAGTAGATAGCTTAAAAAGTCAGTCGCAGCAAGTAGGCGACGATAACCAAAAGATTCAGCAAGTTGCTACCATTAGTGCCAATAACGATGAAGTAATTGGAAAACTAATTGCAGATGCAATGGCAAAAGTGGGTAAAGAAGGTGTTATTACCGTTGAAGAAGCAAAAGGTACCGAAACAGAAGTAAAAACTGTTGAAGGTATGCAATTTGATAGAGGTTACCTTTCTCCATACTTTGTTACAAATGCAGAGAAAATGGAAGCTGAATTGGATAGCCCTTTCATCTTAATCTACGACAAGAAGATTTCTAGCATGAAAGAATTGCTTCCTATTTTAGAGTTAGTGGTTCAAACCGGAAAACCTTTGGTAATTATTGCTGAGGATTTAGAAGGTGAAGCATTGGCTACTTTGGTGGTAAACAAGATTCGTGGTTCTTTAAAAATTGCTGCTGTTAAAGCACCAGGATTTGGTGATAGAAGAAAAGCAATGTTAGAAGATATTGCTATCTTAACGGGTGGTACTGTAATTAGCGAAGAGCGTGGATTTAAATTAGAAAATGCTGATTTAACTTACTTAGGTAGAGCAGAAAAAATCACCATCGACAAAGACAATACAACCATTATCAATGGTGCTGGTACAAAAGATGATATTACTTCAAGAGTAAATCAAATTAAAGCACAAATTGAAAATACTACTTCTGATTACGATAAAGAAAAATTGCAAGAGCGTTTGGCTAAATTAGCTGGTGGTGTTGCAGTTCTTTATATTGGTGCTGCTTCTGAAGTTGAAATGAAAGAGAAGAAAGACCGTGTAGACGATGCGTTGCATGCAACCCGTGCAGCTGTTGAAGAAGGTATAGTTGCTGGTGGTGGTGTTGCATACATCAGAGCTATTTCTGCCTTAGACAACTTAAAAGGAATTAACGAAGACGAAACAACAGGTATAGCTATCATTAAGCGTTCTATTGAAGAGCCATTGCGTCAGATTGTTGCCAATGCAGGTGGTGAAGGTAGTGTAGTGGTAAATAAAGTACGCGAAGGAAAAGCAGATTTTGGATACAATGCCCGCACAGAGGTTTACGAAAACCTAATTGCAGCTGGTGTAATTGACCCAACTAAGGTAAGTCGTGTTGCTTTGCAAAATGCTGCTTCTGTTGCCGCAATGATTTTAACTACTGAGTGTATCCTTGCTGAAGAAAAAGAAAACAATCCAGCTCCAATGCCAGGCGGAATGCCGGGTGGTATGGGTGGAATGGACTACTAAATCAGGATTGAGTTTGAGTGTGAGTAGGGAGATCCTATTCGCCATAAAATCCCGAGGCTTGCGCCTCGGGATTTTTTTTTGTGATGGGTGGTGGTTTGCCCGGGGGAATAGAATCCGTAGGGACAGGTCGCGACCTGTCCGCCCGGTAAAGTGATGGGGCGGGTTGAGGCATTTGATTGATGGTGGTTTGCCCGGGGGATGGAGATGATTGGGGCATAGGACAGGTCGCGACCTGTCCGTACGGATTCTATTTGCCCGGGGGCATTGCGGGGGGATGGGCCCGAGGGGGATTTGCGATTTTGCAAAATTGCAATTTAAATCCAATGAATTGGATTTATTTTATTTTTTGATAATCATTGATTTATGGGGCAATTTTGAGCTTTTGAGATTGCTTTGGGAATTGGCTTGGAATTTCTTTTCTGTATGATAGATATCTTTATTCAAAAATTTCTGATGCCCTATTTAAAAAGAAAATCCAATCGTTTAAAAGGATATGATTATGCCAAAAACAATAAATATTTCATTACTGTTTGCGTAAAAAATAATGTTTGTTGTTTGGGTGAAATAAAAAATAAGGAAATGATTTTGAATGAATATGGGAGGGTAATTGAAAGGCAGTGGCTATGGCTAAAGGAGAAATATCCTTATGTTATTTTGCATAATTATGTTGTAATGCCAAATCATTTTCATGCAATTCTTGGAATTAAAATACCCGCAGGTTTTCATTCCGAATTAGGGTCCGAAAACTTCAATAAAATAAAATCTATTTCTGAAATAGTTGGAGCATTTAAATCTACTTCTTCTAAACATATTCATTTATTAGGATTTACTAATTTTCAGTGGCACCGATCATTTTATGAAAGTGTAATTCCAAATGAAACTGCGCTTTACAACATTTCAGAATACATCATCAATAATCCAAGTAATTGGAAATATGATTCGTTTGGGACTTTTAATTGATTGATTGAAATTATCCAGGCGTATTCAGATGATTGTGGCATAGGATAGGTCGCGACCTGTCCGTTCGGATTCTATTTGCCCGGGGACATTGCGGGGAATGGGCCCGAGGGGATTGTTGGTTACATTTCCTTATTTAATACAGGTTTAGGAGGGAAATTTAGTGGAGGGTTTTCTGGGTGATATTCTTTTGAAAAATACATTATGACAGGTTTTATTTGTTTAAATGTAAAGCATGCTTTACATTTGGATAAGTTAACTTTACATTTATGTTTGAATATTTGTTGCCGAATGTGTTTAAGAAATTGGGACTAGGGATTTATTTCTTAAGTTTTTTCTTTGTTTTATTTGCTACTGATATGGGTATAGACCAAATTCTAAGGAACGATTTGATTTCTATTTTTGCTGTATTGGGATTTGGGTTAATAATAAACAGCAAAGAGAAAATTGAAGATGAGCGAACCATGGTTTGCCGATATAAAGCACTGGGAAAAACATTTCGTACGTTGCTAATCATATTTCTTTTAACAAAGTTTCTTGATTTGGCATCTTCTGGAGAACCAACCGGTTTTAGCTTTTTTGCTTTTATCTCCGTGTTAGATTATTACATAAGCTTTAATATGCTTCTTAAAAACGAACTATAATTCTAACCTATGTTTAACTATTTACTTCCGAATAAATTCAAAAGAATTGGCTGGGCATTAATCTTAATTAGTCCGGTATTTTTGATATTGATGAAGGATGTGTATTTTACTATTGAGCAATTGGAGGACATAGCCTCCATACTTGCCTTGGTTGGCTTGGCGCTTACCATTGCAAGTGAGGAAAAAGATGAGGATGAGCGTACTGGATTGTGCAGATATAAAGCCTTAGCTCTTGCATTTTTTGTTTTCATTTCATTTACCATTAGTTCCAAATTGTTTAACCTCCTTGACCTTTGGTCTTATATTTTGCCTCATGCTAAATTAAACGAGAACCATTTTTTTGATTCCCCAATGTACCTTTTGTATATGTCGGCCCTATTTTACCATATTAACTTTAGAGGCTTGCTGCGAGATGAAAAATAGGATTAGGCAAGAACGGGCTGAATTGGCTATATCACAAGCTGAGTTGGCGGAGTTGGTAAGGGTTAGCAGGCAAACTATTATATCATTGGAAACGGGTAAATACATTCCTTCTACAGAACTGGCTTTGAAGCTTTCGGGGGTATTTGGCAAAACGGTGAATGAACTGTTTTGGTTGGAGGATTGATTTTGCTTATGTAACATTTTTGATTGTTTTACGTTTTAGTGCTTTAGAAATTAATTTAAATCTTTTACCCTTAATTGTTAATTTAGCTTTATGAAAAAACTATTGGTTCTTGCTTTAATGGCTTTGAGTTTGGGCTTGCAGGCTCAGTATTTGTATCCGTATGAAAAGATTACATATTATCAAAAGGGAAGTAATAGGGTTAAGGGCGATTTTTATAAAGACAACAAGGTAAAGGAGGAGCGGTCATTGGTTCAGACCGACATGAAAAAGGCTGCTAAATTGAGCTCTGTTAAAACTTATAACGAAAAGGGACAAAACACGGCTTATAAAAATATCAAAAACAAATCGGTAAATATTTACCAGTGGGCAAACGACTCTCAATTATCGAGCAGTGTTTACCTAAAAAAAATGGACACCTTATGGTTTTACACTTATGAATACAATGCAAAAGGGTTGTTGCTGGAGAATAAATATTACAACAAAGATAGCAGGCATTGCAAGCAAACAAATCGCTATACTTATAATGAAAATGGCAAGAAAACGGAAGAGCGTAGAATTGGCAAAAATGGCAAATTACTGAGCAGGGTTGAGCACGATTATGATGCGGATGGGCAGAAAAAAGAAACACGCTATTATGATAAAAAAAATAAGCTAAAGCATGTTTATACTTTTGCGTGCAGTGCAAAAGGTGAAATTGTTAAGAAGGAACAATCTAATTATTGTGTGCTCAAAAACAGGAATGATGATGGCAGTTTTTATGAGGTGATTGAGAACAATGAGAATGGAAAAATTAGGCGTGATATTTATACTTTTTCGGCTGATTCTTTGTTAAAGAAATTTGAGAGTTTTAAGGTAAATGGGAAACTTAATTACTACAGTTTATATACCTACAATAATGCAAGAGATTTGGAAAGCTATTCTTATTTTTCTGGCAAGGGAAAGCGTAAAAATCTGATCAAATACAGCTATAATTCCAAGGGATTTGCCAATAAACTGGAGCACTATAGCGCTGCAGATAAATTGAAAAAGGTGCTGATTGTTGAACAGGATTATTATTTGTAAGTATTGCTATCGATTTGTGTTTAAAGGAAGTTCAGTAATAGATAATTTACTTTGTTTCAATTAAACAATCAATTTGCTTTAATTAAAGAATCGCTTTGTTTCGATTTAAGAATCGCTTTGTTTCCATTAAAATGGTTTGGAAGCAGGATAATTATTTATAATAGTTTTGATTTAAAGGTGAATTAATTGTCTTGTTTTGCAAATTTGAGGGGCATTGCTTAGTATTGTTCTGCTATGAACATTATTGTATTGCCTTATTATCTTAAAAAAATTGGCTGGATAATTCTTGGTCTTTGTATACCTATGTTGTTTCTTTTGAAGGAGCTGGGAATGGGAAAAGAAAAGAGCCTGCAATTGGTTTCGTTGATTGGACTTATTGGCTTTTTGATGACTATTTTAAGTGCGCATAAAAACGAAAATGAGGCCTACAGAAACTTGCGAACAGTTTTGTTGGCAAAGTCGTTTTTGAATGTTATTCTCCTCACTTTTGTCAATAATCTTTTTGAGCTTTTGGGGCTTTTTACGCTAGATGGAGGTTCGATTTTTGCAAGTCCGATAGGACTTATTTACTTTGCTGGAGTTATGTATTACTTCTTCTATTGGATGCAAAGTGAAAACTTGAGGAAATAATGAAAGCTATGTGGAGGGTTTATTCTCTTATTTTGTTGATATTCATTTTAGGATCGTGCAATGAAAGGTATTTTCATTTGTCTAAAGTGAAGGCGGCAACTAAACGTGGGACATTTGATATTTCATACAAAAATGAATCGCCTGTATACATTGGTTTGGATTATGAGAAGCATATTAGAAAAGCTGGCATTAAAAACCTAGAGAGGCAAGGGTTTCAGTACACAGAAAAAAATCCAAAATATACTTTTATTGTTTCTTTAAGGGTTGACACTTCTGCTAATCTTTCTACAGTTTTTTATGGACCTAGTCCACTTGCAGGATATTATGAGGGGTATAAAAAATTTATAACGGTGACCATCCAAACTCAAAATAATAAGAGTGGCACGCAGGTTTTTGAGCGGGATTTTATGGGATATTTCTATAACAATTACAACCCCGATCTTCACCGGACTATTTCTATATCGAAATTTCTGCTGAATGATATTCCTGATTTGTATTGATGGGAGGAGGAATTTCTAGGGATTTGCTAGGGAATTGCTAGGGATTTCTAGGGATTTGCTAGGGATTTCTTGGGATTTCTTGGGATTTGCTAGGGATTTGCCTTTTAGGCTAATTGTGCTTTGGAGGTAGATTTGCCTTGGCGGGTGGAGGACAGGTCGCGACCTGTCCGTACGGGTGGAGGATTCTGGGGAGATTTGCGGGGGGAAGTGGATTCTGGAATGATTTGCGGGGGAGGATTTGAGGGGAATTTTGGGAAATTATTATATTTGAATATGCGCAAATTTTTATGGGGATTAATTTCGATGTTGGTGGGTCTGGCTGTAGTGTTGGAGCTTACGGGGAATCATCACGTTTATCGTACTTTGTCTATGACCATTTTTCGTGGGAAAATGGGTCCGGGCATTGATGAATTAAATGATTT
>JBILVK010000040.1:0-24433 GCA_044370475.1 Bacteroidia bacterium | reverse complement strand
ATTGGTCCGAAACAAGTCCAGCTGCTGCATATTGTTGATAGTGGTCGATGCGGCCATTGAGTTTTACAAAGTAATTTGCCTTTACATCGAACTGGTATTTAAAGGCTAGGCCAGCGTTTTTGATATAGCTCTCTGGCATGGTTTGCATATACATGGAAGGGTCGCCATTGTTGGGATACATGGTCATATCGCCCCTCAGTTTATTTACATGCGCATCCACTCTTAGGTTCAGACCGTGTCTGTTTTTCTTTAAGCTACTTTCATTGTAAATACCTTTGGTTTCGCTCCAGCTTGGCATATCCATATGCATGGGCACAAATGCCCTATGGGTATCGTCCATTACATGGTAAATGGTGTTTGCATACAACTTGGTTTCACTTTGTTTAAGCATGCCTTCTTTGCCAGTATAGATATGACTAATAGAACCAATATGTGCATCTGCTTTGCCTACATCCATGGGCAATGCAGGGTAGCCAATGTTTTTGCCCCAATCTCCAAGGTAGTGTATTCTAATTTGGTTATTAGAATCTAATACTTGTTGAAAGGAGGCCGAGAAGTTTAATTTTTCGAATCCGCTGTATAGAATGACGCTATCTGGCGAATGGTAATTATTGGCTTTTCTATAAGTGCCGCTCAACCTGATGCCATTTGCTTTGCCTGCTTTTTCAAAGACAAAGCTGCTAGAAAGTGCTTGGTTATTGGTGCTATAAGATTGTACAAATTGGGTAAGGTATTGGGTGTGACAAAGGGTGCTGGGCGATTTAAATTTGAGGTTGATGTTGCCACCTATACTGCCTCCATTAAAGTTGCCTTGAGCGCCATGTGCTGCACTTATTCCTTGTAAGTTAATAGGTTCTACATAAACAGAAACAGGGTCCATTTTATCTGTGCAGGCACCGTAAATACGCATGCCATCTATGCTCAGGTTGATTTGGTTAGCACTGTAACTTCTTAGTGTGGGTTCCATGGCATAAACTCCACGTGAAATGAGGTTTACGCCTTCCATTCTGCTTAGGATTTCTTCTGTGGTGGCAAGCTTAGAGCTTTGATAAAATCCTATTTGGTCTTTGGTATTGGAACTTTGTATGGTTACTTCATTGAGTAACCTTACCCGGGAAGTATCTGTTTGAGACCATGCCGTGCTTAGGTTAAATAGTAACCATAAGCACGGCAGTAGTATCCACTTCTGCATTATAAGGTAATGTCGAAAAAGATTTGATCGGTTAAGAGCACGCTATTTTTATATAGCTTTAATTGGATCCTCCAAAGGCCTGTCATGGTAAAGTTTAATTTACCCATATAATGTCCGTTACTAGTAAATGCCGGATTCACATTATTTGGCGAACCATGTCCCATGCTTGGCATGGTTGGAATCATTTCGATGGTATAATCATTTACAGCTGGATAGCTGGTATTAGATTCTTTTTTATGTATGGTAAATTCTGCGTCGTTCATACCAACTTTACCTGCACTTGGTAGCACAAAACTTACAAATACCTTGGCGCTATCATCTGCTACCAACACAGATGAATACAGTCTTTTTGGACTAGCATCGTTAACGGTAACCTCCAAGGTTCCTTCGCCCTCTAAATCAACTTTGTGGTTATGGTAACCCACATGCAAATACCATTTTCCCATCATAACAGTTGGCATAACAAAGACTAAACTTGTGCTATACAATTTGGTGGTAGCATCTATGTCTTCGTTTTCTTCTACCGGACAATTATGTTTCATGGTACCCATGTCCATTTCTGCTTCTAAGCTAAAATGGCCATCGCTTAACCTAGAACCATCCACAGAATCGTACATGGCTACATAAATGGTGTTATACCCAGTAAATAGGGCTTGTTTGGCGTAAATGTAGGCTTTGGCTTTTGCTCCAACTACGTAGGTTTCGCCAATTTTTATCATGCCATCTGGCGTGGTAGGAGTGGTTGGTACTACTGGATCTGGGGTTGGTTCAGTAGTGGTTTTTTTGCAAGAATTTATAGTTAACAATGTACCCATTGCCAACATGAATATGAATATCTTTTTCATTTGAATTAAAATTAATAAATGTACAAAAGCAAGCCTATCTGCAAGATAGATTGCTTAAAATTTGGGGTATAAACAGGCTAAATAAAGCTGTTTATCCAACAAGGTGGTTTATTAATTTTAGCAAGGTATTGATCCTTATGAAATGAACTGAAATAAGGGTTTAAAAGAAAGGTGAGCTGATGGCTTTTGGCTGCAATTAATGGCTTGCCCATGCAATATATCCATTGATATTCTTGCAGTTGTTTATTGTCTTTTGGGAGGCTACTAGGAAGATTAGTTTCTGAATTATCTTCTACTTTTTTAAGCTGCTCATTTAATACACAACAGCCTTCGCAATCTGGAATTTCTTTGCTGTCTTTATTAATACAAAGGTTACTTGCAATGTAATTCTGATTGGCTTTAAACCATATAAACACTGAGGTCTTGCTCAATATTGGGAGCAAAATTAGCAGGGTAAATACTATGGCTAAAGCCTTTTTCATGACACAAAAGTACAATATTTTTTATTTTAAAAATATGTTAATAATCCTTTTTTATAAAAAGTTTTTTTGCTATGTACAAGGGAAGAATGGCCCAAAAAGTTAATGTAAAATAAATGATGGCCGAACCAAGAACGGATCCTAAAAACTGTTGCATGATTGCTCCAGTTAAGCCCATGAGGGCAGATACATCCATCTTAAAAATAAATAAGATTCTACATAAATCTATGGGGTTAAATAAGCTTAACAAGATACCATATTTCTCTATGGGGTAATCGCTCATACCTTGTATCAGAAATAGGATCAGACCGTCATAAATAGCAAGGAAGTAAATGCCTAAAAATATGGTTACGCCTATGCCTTTTACTTTTTCATTAATTGAATATGCAATTAAGCTTGATAGGGAGGAGAAGATGAGCGTTAGGAAAAAGCAATTGGCCAAAATGGGTAAAAGAAAGGATCCATCTGAGAACAATACCACGGAGAGTCCAATAGATACTAGGTGTACCAGTAATAGTGCAATTACATTGGAAAGGTACTGACTGTAAAAAATAGTTTGTCTTTTTATGGGTTGGGTTAGAAGTAAGCGTACAAAATCAGTGGCTTGGTAAATCTGGCTAACCGAGTAAATCATAACCACCAAGGGTATCATAATGAGTAGGATATTGTGTATGCCAATGATGGCTTTGTCTTGATCATTGCTCATGAGGAAAAGTCCGGTGGAGATAATAAAGAGCAGTAGGCTATAACCCAACATGAACCTGCTTTTAAGGATGCTAATGAGTAGGTATTTGCTTATTTTTATCATGATGCTTTTTCCCTTTCTAGCATAATCTCTGCAATGGTTTTACCCAGTTTTTGATGTCCGCTTTTTTCTTTTAATTCTGCCAAGGTTTTAAAGAATAGGAGGGAGCCTTGTTGTAAGAAGAGTGCATGACTTGCAATTTCATCTAAGTCGTTTAGAATATGTGAGGTAATGAGGATGATTTTACCTGCCTTTTCTTTGTTTATTTTGTCTTTTAAAATTTCGGAGGCAATGGGGTCTAAACCCGCGGTGGGTTCGTCTAAAACGAGTATTTGCGGGTTAAATAGGAAGGCCAAGGATGCGCTTACTTTTTGTATGGTGCCTCCACTTAACTGACCCAGGTATTGGTGTTTAATTTTATCTAATTGGTAAAGTTCATACAATTCTTCATCAAAGCTATTGGCATGTCTAATCTCTTTCATCATGTTAAACAATTGAGAGATTCTCATGTTTTCTGGATACTTGCCAATTTGTGGCATATAGCCAATTTTATTGCGGTATTCTGGCGATAGCAAAATAGACTCTCCATCAATTTTTATGTCGCCTTCGTGGAATTGGGTCAGACCGAGAATGCATTTTATAAGCGTTGTTTTGCCAGTGCCATTTTGCCCAATTAGGCCAGCAACCATGCCGTTTTCAAGCTTTACGCTTACTTGGTGCAGCACCTCATGCTTATGGTATTTTTTTGATAAATTGATAAGTTCAATCATGCAATGGGTTTCATTAAAGGATAATCATCCTTGAGGTTTTCTGGGGTAAGTGAGGGAATAACTTTTTCGAGTAAATTTAATAAATCTGATAAAAAACTTTGCATTAAAATAATGCTGGTTGGGTATTCTTCTATAATGCCTGTAAGCATGTTCATGGGTCTAAAACAAAGGTCGCCAACGCCATCTTTGCCCATATCATAACCTTGGTATTTATCCCAATAATTGAATTGTAGGGTGTTTAAAACCGTAAAGCCATTGGTGGCATAATCAAAAGAATTGGTGGTAAAATTATTGAACCTAAACAGGTTGTCGTCGCAACTGGCTTGCATGCGTAAGGCATATCCATTGTTGTTAAAGGTGTTCTTTATAAAGTTGGTTCTAGAGCAGCCATCCATATAAATTCCCATGGTGTTTTTCTCAAAAACATTGCCATAAACCTCGCTGTCTCTAATGTCTTTTAAGAGCAATCCGTATGCAGAGCTACCCCAATTTAAGTCGAACTTGTTTTTGAGCATGATTACGTGCTGACTATACATAACCGCTACGCCAGCTTCATTTCTTTCGAAGGTGTTTTTATAATAAGAATCAGAATCTGAGAACATAAAATGCAAGCCATAACGCTGGTTTTCTTTGCTAATATTGTTGGCAATAACAGAGTGTTTTACAAACTCAAAATAGATGCCATCCCTATGTTTAATGATGGTGTTGTTGAGCAAGTTATTGTGGGTGGATTTCCAACAATGAATGCCATTTCCAACATTGTTTTGGGTTCTGTCTGGACCCACAATATAATTGCCTTTAACCAAACAATAGGAGGCATTGGTGAGGTAAATGCCAAAGAAATTATTCTCTAAAATATTGTTTAAAATTTGAACCTTAGAATTGCCATAAATTCTAATGGCGGCCATGTCTTCTAAGTCAGAATAGCCCGAATTAATAAGTTTACATTTTATTATATTTACGTCATTGGATTTAACAGAGACAACCTCTGTTTTATTTTTGCCATCCAATACAGGGTATCCAATTCCAATGAGCGTTAAGGGGAAATTGAGCTCAATATTTCCCTCGGCATAATGGCCTGCATGTATTAAGATTGTATCGTAGGGTTTGCAAGATTTAAGTGCGTTTTGAATGGGTTTTTGACCAAGTTTTGGGTAAACCTCAATTGAGTTGGCCAACGCAAAGAAGGTATGTAGAATGAAAAGGAATATAAGAAGAAATTTATTCATTATTTAACTCCGCAAATTTGCCTTTACGTTCAAAATTTGGAAAAGATGCAAGTGCGTTTTTCTCTTCAACAAAGAAAGCAACGCCAGAGCCCATTGGACTTTTAATATTTTCGCCTTGCACAAATACTGCGTTTTCGGCTTCTATTAAAGTTCCTGCTTGATCAAAAGCTACCACATAAGTTTTCTTAATTTCTGTAGGTGTTTCTTTGATGAAATTTTGATAGCAATGAAAGTCATCAAACTTATAGGTCTTACCTTTTGGCGTAACCAAAGCAATTCCATATTTACTGTCCATTAATTTCATTTTGCAATAATGGCAATCGTCTTTTCCAAAACTAATTTCTGGTTTGGTATCGCCACAAGAACTTATAAGTGCAAGAAACAATGGAAAGGCTAGCAATGCTGCTTTATTTGCTTTTAATTTTTTCTGGCTGAACCAATGAAAAGCCAATGCCATAAAGGCAACTGCACCCACAGCCACTATAATCCATCCTCCCACATCTGGGATAGACAAAGCGGTAAAGTTTAGCAGGTCTTTGTATCCTAATACAGGAGGTTGGTACGACATGCCAGGCACGTTGATAGGAGCAGTGGGGTCTAAGTTATGGCCATAATCATATCCCCAACGATAGAAATCTGCTAGGGCTGTTATGCCACCTAATACAGAAACCGTACAAAATACTTTTAGCGCTTTAACCGTGCCAATAAAGGCCACACTTAAGCCAAACACAATAAAGGCAGCAATGATGTATTTTAAATATAAAAATTCAGGAAACATTTCTGGCTTTATATGTTTCATCCCTATGTAATGGTTCAGTCCATTAATAACATCTACATCTCCCTTTACATCATTAAACCATATTTCAATAGTTAAGCCTTCTGGGTACTGAGGTGCCCATAAAGATATAGCCCATAAGGGCAAGAAATAGGTAGATATAACCAATAAACTCAATAGGCCTAAGAGTATTCTAAATGCTAAATTAAATTTCATGTATTTTTATAAAATTTAAACAGCCTGTAAAAATATACAGGCTGTTTAAGGTTATCAATTTATTTGGTAGCTTTTGCTGTAGCTCCAGTAGAGAAGGTAATAGGAACGCTAGAACCTGCTGGCGATACCCTAATATATCCTTGCATCTCTTGGTGCAAAGCAGAACAGAAGTCGGTACAATACATTGGAAAAACTCCCACGCGGTCTGGCGTCCATTTTAAAGTGGCAGTTTCACCTGGCATGATTAGTAGTTCTGCATTGTTTGCACCTTTAACGGCAAAACCATGTGGCACATCCCAATCTTGTTCTAAATTAGTTACATGGAAATATACTACATCTCCCATTTTTACACCTTCAATATTATCTGGCATAAAATGTGAGCGAATAGAGGTCATATATACATGCACTTCATTTCCTTTTCTTTCAACTCTTGCATCAGCTTCACCTTTGGTAGCATAAGGATTTTTGTTCTCCTCAATCTTAAACATCTTGGTGCTGTTTTTCATGATTAATTCCGCTGGAATGGCTTCTGCGTAGTGCGGTTCGCCAATGGTAGGGAAGTCTAACAAAAGTTTCATTTTATCGCCTTCAATGCTATACAATTGTGCAGATTGAGTTAACTCTGGTCCTGTTGGTAAATAGCGGTCTTTGGTAATTTTGTTATAAGCAATTACATATTTACCATGTGGCTTGGTGGTTGGTCCGCCTGGTACACATAAGTGACCAATAGAATAATACGTAGGAACACGGTCAACCACTTCTAATTTTTCTATATTCCATTTAACAATTTCAGAAGAAACAAAGAATGAAGTATAAGCATTGCCTAAACCATCAAATTCTGTATGCAAAGGTCCAAGTCCTGGTTTTTTTACCTCACCATGCAATACTGCATCATATTTCAAAACTGGAATGCCTTCAAAATCACCTTCAAAAGTTTTTGCTTCTATGGCTTTTATCATTTTAGCAAAAGAGAAAACTGGAATAACAGCAGCCAATTTACCTGAACCTACAATGTACTGACCAGTTGGGTCAACATCACAACCATGTGGAGATTTAGGACAAGGCATAAAATACACTAATCCCGGAAATTCTTTTGGATCAAGCATAATAGATTCCGTTAAAATTTCACTTTTTGCAGAATGGGTAATATCACTATAAGTATTATGTGCATACTTCACTTTTTTCTTGGTTCCTTTTCCAGCCTTTACTAGCTCTTCGCACTTTTTCCAATTCACAGCCATAATAAAGTCTTTGTCTTTTTGCGATGCATTTACTTCTAACAAAGTATTTGCTTGCTCAGAATTATAGCAAGAGAAAAACACCCAATCGCCAGAAGCTTTCTTACCTGCACGTGCCAAGTCAAAATTAAATCCTGGTAGTATCACCTGAAAACTCAATCCCATGGAGCCTTCTTTTGGGTCAATAGAAATAAAACTTACGGTTCCTTTAAAGTTTTGCTTATAGGTATTTATTGCCACATCTGGATTGCTGTTTGCGTCGTCCATTGGGTAACTAAAACGGGTACCCGCAACTACATACTCAGAATTTTGTGTAATAAAAGGAGAAGAGTGATTGCCCGAGCTATTTGGTATTTCTATGATTTCGGCGGTACGAAATGTTTTCATATCAATACGTGCAATACGAGGTGTATTGTTTCCATTGATAAATGTCCACCTGCCATCATGTTCACCATTGGTAACAGATAGTGCAATATGATGCGAATCGTCCCAAGGCACAAAACCATGCGAGGTATTTAACATCGGTTTGGTTTCTTCGCTATATCCATAACCGCTTTCTGGATTCACAGAAAAAACTGGAATCACCCTAAACAACCTACCAGATGGCAATCCGTAAACAGAGACCTGTCCACTAAATCCACCCGACACAATATTATAGAATTCATCGTATTTTCCTGGTTCAACATAAACCTTAGCGGCAGCATCTTTTGTGCTACCCGTTTTGGGCCCTTTGTTCTTACATCCCACTCCAATAAGTGTTGCCAGAACCAGTGTAATGACAACCAATCGATTTGTTTTTGTTTTCATATAAATTTATTTTTTGGGTTCAATTCTATTTTACACCATCATTTGCACGCATATATTCCAATACGCTTCTTGCATCTTCATCGCTCAAATTTTGATTGGGCATTTTTACCAAACATTCCTCCAACATGGCCATAGCAGCCGCATCCTTAGATAACATCTCTTCTGGATTGGTGGCAAAATTCATAATCCACTCAGGCTTCCTTCTGCTGGTTACACCTTTCCAACCCGGACCCACTAATTTTTCATCAGTTAGCCTATGGCATGAGCCACATTTCATGTCGTAAACACCTTTACCTGCATCGGCCATTTTCTGGTCCAAATTTGGAGATAACTCAACCGAAGTGAATTTCCCAATTCCTTTTGATTCTTCCGCTGCGGCCTTGTCTGTGCTTGCAGATTCGGTATTGCCAGTAGTGTTAGTGTCTGCATCTTTAGTCTCGCCCGATCCACCGCATGCGGCTAAGCTCAATAATGATAAAAATGCAATTGCTGTAAGAAATTTTATTTTCATTTTTTAGTAGTTTTAATTCGGATGTAAAGGTCCGATATTGTCGCCTACTTAATCCATGACCGATGTCAATCTTGCTTATGATAAATATCATAAAAAAGGCCAGTAGTTTTCTTCACTACTGGCCTTTTTTAGTAAGTATTTCAGGGATGTATAATCTGCATTGGGATTTGCCTTTGAATAAATTGAAAGAATATGGCTTAGTATCCAAGAGTTGTTAATACTTTTTTCATTCCCTTATTTTTTGCGATTTATTTTTTCTTTCGCAGTATCAATTAAATAGTAGGTCATTGGAACTAAGAATACAGTCAAAATTAAAGAGGAAAGAAGTCCGCCAATAATTACCCAAGCAAGGCCGTTTTTCCATTCTGCTGCAGTTCCAGTTGCCATTGCAATAGGCAGCATACCAAAAACCATAGCTAGTGTTGTCATGAGTATAGGGCGCATGCGTCCTTTACCTGCAATGATTAATGCCTCTTTGAAGTGTTTTCCTTCAGCTTTTAGCTGATTGGTGAAATCAACTATTAGTATGGCATTTTTTACAACTAGGCCCATGAGCATAATTAAACCAAGTAAGGCAAATAAACTTAAGTTGCTCAAAGTTAGGTTTAAGGCAAAAAAAGCGCCAATGGCTGCTACAGGAATTGAAAATAAAACAACGAATGGATAAACAAAATTATCATAAAGTGCCACCAGAATTAGGTAAATTAAAAGAAATGAAATCAGCAAGACCGACCCTAATGCGCCAAAGCTATCCTTTTGCCTTTTGATATCGCTACCCCAAGTCATTTGAATGCTATTGGGTAGTGGATTTTCTTTTAAATAGGCCACTACATCATCAGCTACTGTTCCCGATGGCCTGCCTAATGCATCTGCAGTTAGTGTGATGGCGGGCTGCCGGTCTTTTCTCTCCAATAAAGAAGGGGAATTGTCCTTTTCAACTGTTGCAAACTGAGAGATTTCCATAGGCATTCCCGCAGGGTTAATAATTGTAAGTTGTTGCACATCTTCAAAATTTTGTCGGCTAAATTCTGCAAACCAAATTCTTACTGGATATTCAGTTCCGTTTTCGGTTAAAGTGGCATTATCATTACCTGTAAAAGCTGTTCTTAGGTTCAGCCCAACATAAGCTGTTGTTAACCCCAGCCGCTGCATTTTATTTTTATCTGGAATTATTTTATATTCAGGACTACCTGCTTCAACTGATAAACGAACGTTATCTGCTCCTGGAATTTTTTCGATAATTTTTTTAAGGTCCTCGCCGCTTTGCATTACTAAACCCAAATCACTTCCACTTAATGTTATTTCTATAGGAGCTGAGCGAGGGATTAAACCCAATGCTGCCATTGAATAATTGATGCTTGGAAATTTGGTTTTTAAATCTTCCCTCAGCCTTTTCATGAACTCTTCAGTCGGTATTTTCTTCAAATTCTTCTCTTGCAATTCGTTTTTCTTAATGCGTAATTGAATCGTAAATTCCGTTTTATTGGCCGAACCAACACCCAAGCTTCCAATACCTGTGCTTGGTCCACCTATATTGCTGAAAACCGTTGCTACTTCTGGTTGTTGGATAATATAGTTTTCTATTTTTTGGGAAATTAAATTGTTCTGATGAATGGAAGTGGATTTATCAAACTCTAAGGCCATTCTAAATTTTCCTTGATCGCCAGTAGAAATGAGCTCTTTGCCAATAATACCTTGATTCATAATGCCCAATGTCATTGCAAAAAGTAGCACTACAATTCCTGTAAAAATTAGTTTGTGACATAAAACCCATTCTAATAGCCTTCCATACCAATTGGTGAAAATTTCTAATTGAGATTCAAACCAAAGTAAAAACCGATTAAAGACATTTATTGGCTGTAAATCTTCTTTCTTGCCAATACGTGATGCAAGCCAAGGGGTAAGGGTAAATCCTACTAAGAGACTTGTTAGGGTAGACGTTACAACCACAACCGAAAATTGTTTTAGCATATCTGCCACAAAAACTTGTAAAAATAGAATGGGTAAAAAAACCACAACATCCACCAAAGTGATAGACAATGCAGCAAATCCTATTTCCATTCTTCCATCCATAGCAGCTGTCTTTTTTTCTCTTCCTTTGTCTAAATGTTTTTGAATATTTTCTAAGACAACAACGGCATCATCCACCAAAATTCCTATAATCAGCGACATGGCAAGCAAGGTCATTAAATTGAGAGTATAACCTAAAAGCCACATAACGGCAAATGCGGTTACTAAAGAGGTAGGAATGGCCACAATTACAATGAGTGAATTTCTTAGACTTCTAAGAAATAGTAACATTACAATTGAAACCAAAACCACTGCTAATATTAAATCAAATACAACAGAATTAACAGCTGCAATGGTATTATCTGTGCTGTCGTCTGCAATAACAAATTTTATTCCTGCATTTATATTTTGCTTTTCAATAGAATTAAATGTTGACCTAACCAATCTTGAAACTTCTACAGCATTTGCATCACCTTGCTTTTTTAGCAGCAAACCAATTCCATTTTTTCCATTATACCTGCTGATTGAGGTGGTCTCTTTAATGCCATCTATTACATCAGCTAAATCTTTTACATAAACTGGACTTCCTACAATTGGCATGGCTACTTGCACATTTTTTATATCCTCTAAGGAGGTAAATTTTCCTGTTAAACGAACAGAATTATTTTCCTTTTCGGATTGCACTTTGCCTGCAGGTAAATCTAGGCCTGAACGATTAATAGCTTCAACAATTTGTATCATTGAAATTTTGTAAAGTTTAAGCTTGTTCTGATTTATTTTTACCTGAATTTCTCTTTCTTCTCCTCCTAAGAGTGTGATTTCTGCCACACCTTTTATTTGCTGAATCTGCGGCAGATAGTCGTCCTTCATTTTTTGATAAAACTCGGTGGCCGACAAGTTACTTGTGGCACTAATAGACATGATAGGTAAGTCATTGGGTGAAACTTTGCTCATTACAGGACTTAAAATGTCTTCTGGTAAATCTTTACGGATATTATCAATATAGCGTTGAGCGTCTTGCATAGATTTATCAAGATCAGTTCCGTATTTGAGATTCGCTATGATGATAGATGCGTTTGGTAATGATTTTGTTACCAAGTAATCAACTCCTTCTAAGTTGGATAAGGCGTCTTCTATTTTTCTTGAAACCGACGTTTCAACTTCGTTTGGTTCAGCCCCAGGATACACTGTTTTTATGACAACTACAGGCTGGTTAAAATCAGGCATTAATTCATAATTGAGATTTTTATACCCAATGATACCTAATAAAGTAAACAAGCTGAAGAGTACGATTATCAGCGATGGACGTTTGATGGAAATTTCTGTAATATTCATTGTAAGCTGATATTAATTAATATTCACATTTGCTTGATCAAACAGATTGATAAAACCATTTGTAACAATAACATCGCCCTCTTTTAATCCACTTGATACAATTATGTTATTCCTAATTCTTTTTGAAACGGTGATATTTTGCAAAACTGATTTGCCGTTTTTAACCAAGTATATTTGTGATTGATTTGCCGTTCCCACAATGGCAGAGGCAGGAATTACAATACCTTTTTCTTGAGTTAAATTTGTTAAATTTACCTTGCCAAACATTCCTGATTTTATTTTTAAATCTGACGTGTTTTTCACTAAAAATTGAATAGAGAAACTACTGGCCATATTTGCCTTACTCCCAATCATGGTAGCTTTTCCCGTCAATTTAATGTCAGAATAGGCGTCTACTGTGAGCGAATAGCTTTGGTTTAATTTGAATTTACTTAACTCGTTTTCGGGGACATTTACGGTGAATTTTAATGTTTCAATGTCTGTTATTTGTATTAATGGAACTCCTGAAGCAGCAAATGCTCCTTCTTCATTTAATTTTGCAGTGACTACACCGTTAAAAGGAGCTTTAATAATAGTTTTGTTTATTTGTTCAAGTAAAGTGGCTTTTTGCACTTTTGCAGATTTTAATCCTAATTCTGCCTTCTCCTTTTGAACACCTTGTATGGCATCTGCCTTTGCTAAAATCGTATACCGATTTACATCGGCTTGTAAACCTTCAATTTGTACTTCAATAGTTTGCAGTTGCAGTTTCAAAAGTGAATTATCCAATAGCACAATAGGCTTTCCTTTGTTTACAACACTACCTATATCCACTAAAACATCGTTTATCTTTCCTGGAATTTCTGCACTTATTTTTGACTCTTTATTTGGCTCAAATGTTCCCGCATATGAAGATTCGAAGTTTAAATAATCTAATTTCAATGTATCAACCTGCACATGAATAGCTTGTTCTTTATCATATTGATATACTTTATTCTGTGAAATTTCTTTGTTGGTTTTCAACTTAATTACGGTAATAACAATTATTGCTATTGGTATGGTAATGTATAGTGCTTTTTTTAGCATTGATGTTTTTGTATTCATTGTTGCAATTATTTTGTTGTTGAAATATTTCCAGTTAGTTTCTTTAGCTCTAGATCCGCTTTTAGGTAATCTATTATGGCTGCTAAGTAATTTTGTTGTGATTCGCGAAGTGCATTGTCGGCAAGCAGGATGTCATTTAGGCTTGCATTTCCTTGTTTTTGTTGGAGCGTAGTTGACTCATATATAGTTTTTGCAAGTTCTACCTGTTCTGTAGTGCTTTCAACGAATTTTTTTGCCACACCTATTTGCATTTTTGCCATGTTAATCTGCACCTCATTTTGGTCAATGTTCAACGCTAACTGAAGTTGACTATTCTGAATTTCGAGTCTTTTTTGATTTATTTTCTGCTGCGTTACAGTGCCATTGAACAATGGATAAGAAAACTGTACGCCAGCAAATCCAACTAGGTAAAAATCTAAAAAGGAATTTGGTAACCCATTATACCCAAATCCCGAATAACCGTAGGTTCCAATAAGATTAAGCGATGGCAAAAACTTTGATTTGTTTAAGGTATTTAGTTCACTTGTTAAAATTTGATTTTGCGTTTTTATGATGCGATGATCTAATGTGGAAGAAGTGGTATATTCCTTTGTAATTTGAAATTGTATTTTTTTCTCAATTTGTAGATTGCTTTCAATTGGAATTCCTAAGGCAAGCTTCAATGCATATAAAACTTGCACTTCTTTGCTCATGATATTTTCCTTTTGTGCAGCTAATTGTGCCACTTGCAATTTTACCTTACTTACATCTGTGCCTTTAGCAAGAAGTTGTTCATTTAGTAGTTGCATGTTTTTTAGAAGCCTTTCTGCATTATTAATATTACTGTTAATGAAAGCTATTTGATGATGCAGAATTTGAGCATTGTAATACAGATTTGAAATTTCAAAATAGATTTGCTCTTCTGTTTTCTTGTATTGCAATTCTGTTAAATCAGAAGCTATTTTAATAGTTTGAATAGCCCCGTAAACCTGCGGATTATAAAGCGGCATGGTTAATTGCACATTTGCATTGATAACATTAGGTACACCAAATTGTATTGCTTTATATTCTCCTGCTGGTCCGCCAAATGCCGACAATGGCATTAATTGATAAGGCAAGTTAAAGTAATAGCGGTAATCTGCATTGGCTGTTATTTTGGGGATTAAATTGGCTTTTGTTTCTTTCACTTTCAGCTCGCCAATTGATTTATTATTTCTACCTATTTTTAGGTTTCTATTTTGAACCTGAGCGGTGTCTATACACTGCTGAAGTGTCCAGACTTGTGCTTGAATAGAATGGAATCCTGTTATTATAAATACTATAATTAAATAACGTTTGTGAATATTTACTAACTTCATTTGTCAAATTTTTTTACTTAATAAGAATTAATTGACTTTCAATTGTTCCTTCAACCCAATGCTTTACATTTGGCTCAATGGCTACATAATCGCCGGGAAGGAGCGTTTCTTTTATGCCTTTTTCGTTTTCGAAAACAACTTCTCCTATAATGCACATTAAAAGTGCAGAGGTTTTGGTAATATGTTCTTTTAACTTTTCGCTTTGTAAAATTTTTATTGCTGTTGCATTGCCAAGTTCACTTTTAAAAAGAGAAATAGCTGAAACGGGTTTTTCTTCTGAGTGTAATTCTTTTATGTTCATTGGAAGTATTGATTAAATGTTATGAAAGAATGTTCTATTTTTTTAAAATGTTTTGCTGACTCCGTTTCATCTTTTGCTTTAGAAAGTTGATTTACCATATCAATGTAGGGCAATAACCACTTATGCAGTTCGTCGTGCGCTTTGCCTGTCATGGTGCAATTTGAAGTAAGTAAATCTAAATTGGATTGTAATTTTTTAGTCAGTGTTTTAAAGTCTTTTGGATCCTCATTAGCAAAGGAAACAACACTATTTTCCATAGTACGAATGTGAGCCAACATATTGGCATCTACCTTCCATTTTTCTTCATTATTTAGCTCAATAACCACACTATCCTCATTGTATTGTTGCTCCTCATGAATAGCTGTTTCGCTTTGCTCTTTAGGCTTTTCATGATTGTTGTTGCCGCAACTGAATAGAAACAGCATAAATATTAAAATGATAATTTTCATAATTTCTACTTGTTTTTTATCAGTATTAAAACAGATTTTATCATATTGTTTCCGTTTTTGGTAATATCAAATTGAAAGTTAGAAACTCTCCATTTATACATCTGCAATCTGAAAGTTCCCATGATGATTTGTATTAATTCTTCTGATTTAATTGAATTTGTAAATACTTCCTTCTGCTGTCCTTCTATAATTATTGGCATCAAATGTTTCATTTTTATGCTCATTATTTTCATAATGGTTTCGTTTATGCGCTGACTCTCTTCCATGAGTCCATCAGAAAATACAGCTGCCACAAAATGTGGGTTCTTTTTAAAGAATGAAAATTGATTTTGAAACAATGTGGTGAATTTTTCTTCAGGTGATTGATTGCTCAAAATGGCTTGAGTATAGCGTTCATCCATACTTTTCGCAAGAAATTCGAGCAAGGCAATAATGATTTGTTCCTTGCTTGCAAAGTGCCTGTAAATGGCACTTTCAGAAAACTTCATTTCTTTAGCAAGGTTCTTAATTGTTAATCCACTTACCCCAGACACGGTAAGTATTTTTCCTGCCGCCTCTATGATTTCAAGTTGTCTATCTGAAATTGTTGCTGTCATTTGTTGTTTATTTTTCTTCCTTACTTTTGTTTAAGTGTAAGTTAAATATTGTAACACTTTTTATAAGTAAGTGAATGTTCGCTCACAAAGATAACTGAATAGTTTTCAATTAAGCAAGTTTTTTATCAAGCTCCAATAAATTAGAACTATTTAAACACGTCCTAACAATGCATTAGGCCTCTTTGCCCCAATTTTCTTTTTCTTCGGCCGACCATAAATCGGGGAAGTAGATTCTTCTTTGGAATTGTGGGTGTAGGTATTTTTCCCATTGACTTCCGCCTGTAGCCGTTTTAGCCTCGCCCTTGGCCAATAGGTAGGTGCGCGCGGTCTCTAAATGTACCATAGGCCAATCTATGTTGTACTTCACATCAAATGCCCTTAAAGCCTCAATTAACTTGCCTTTTTCGGTCTGATCCAATCCATCCATCATCAATTTATAGCGCTGATTCAAATTTTTACTTTTCATAGCATCAGCAGTTTGTATGAAACTTTGTAAATACTTCGATTCAAAATCACTCAGCGTTTTTGTTTTGGTATTGTTTTCTCTATTGTATCCTGCCTCTTGCCAATACACCAAATTAAACTTCTCCGCAAGCGTAGTTGCCGGTGTTAGGGTCTTTCTAAAATGTTCATGAATCAATAAATCTACATCTGTACACATCAATTCTATAAACCTAAATTGAGCCGATTGAAAACCACTCGCTGGCGATAGGCTCAGCCTAAATTGATTGTAATCTTCATAACTCATTCCCTTGTTCATAATGCTAAATGAACTGCTTAACAAGTCTGTATACCTCACCATTCTATAAAGCTTCTCCACAAATAAACTCGGCGCCATCTCTGTTAAACAAAGTTGATCCAACTCATGCCTAATTAGTTTTAATACCAATTCTGTTATTTGATGATACATGATAAAGATGGTCTCATCCTTAAAATCAGTACGAGGATTCTGCAAGGATAACAAAGTATCTACCTGTATATAATCCCAGTAATTGATAGCCTTGTTGTGCTTTAATCCCTTCAAATAATTTTCGGGATCTTGTCCGCTTGCCTCTAACTTTGTTTGAATATCCTTAATGATGTTTTCCATATGTTATTAATTACTTGAATAGGTAAAGGCTATTAATTTTTCTGACAAATCATGAATACTTGTCTCTTCTAACATCTTTTTAATGTCGTTGCGGACTCCCTTAAAACTGTCGTGTAGCGGACAAGGATTCTTTTCAGAACATTCTTTAAGTCCAATACCACATGAGGTAAATAAACTATCTCCATCTATGGCCTTTACTACATCAATAAGTTTTAACTCTTTGTTATCTGGGGATATAAAAAAGCCACCGCCCGGACCTTTAATAGATTGCACCACTTTAGCTTTGCTCAATATTTGCATCACCTTGGCAATGTATGGCTCTGGTACACCAGCGCGCTCAGATATCTCTTTTACATTGGTTTTTAAGCCTTGTTGGGAGTTCTGACAAATGATAATAACCGACCTAATTGCGTATTCGCAGGATTTTGAAAACATGTATTTTTTATTGTTTCGCAAAATAAGAAGCTTCGAGCAAAAAATATAGAGACATAAATATCTTTTTTGTATGATATTTATCATTTTCGGATAAAAGTGTCCGAAATATATTTGTTGCCATAATTAGCAAAACAATGAGAAAAATTATTCTAACCATGAGTGCCGTAATAGGCATGTTTTATTTAAGTTCGTGCGGTGATAGTAGCACAAACTCAGAGTCGCAAAACGCTGAAGTAACAGAAGAAACAACTGGCGGCGGACAATCAAGTGTGAAAGATGATGAGTCGGCAAACGACATTGTAAAAGTGGCCGTGGGATCAAAAGATCATACCACTTTGGTTGCAGCTGTAAAGGCAGCAGAGTTGGTAGATGTATTGTCTAACGCAGGCCCATTTACGGTTTTTGCACCCGTTAATGCAGCATTTGATGCGCTTCCAGCAGGTACCGTTGATGGCTTATTGCAGCCAGATAAAAAGGCAGATTTACAAAATGTGTTGCAATACCATGTGGCGGTTGCCGTGTATAATCCAACCATGTTTCAAGACGGACAAAAGATAGAAATGGTGAACGGAGGTATAGCTACCATCTCTATAAAAGATGGAAAAACTTATATAAATGATGCAGAATTGTTAGGAAATGTAAAGGCCTCAAACGGTATTGTTTACGTAATAAACAAGGTCTTGTTGCCACAATAAATATTTGTTACTTGGTTTAATTTGGTAAGACTCATCTGCAATATTGCAGATGGGTCTTTTTTTTCGGTCTGAACCAATTACTTGATGTAATTTAAATCTGTTAAAGTTTTTAAGAAGGCCACCAATTGCAACTTTTCAATAGGAGTAAGGTTGAGTTTTTTGGTCCCATCTCGCTTGGTTAAAAGTGGGTCAACATGTGCTTCATCTACCACGCCTTCATTGTAATGATTAATTACATCTTCCAAAGTCTTCAATCTTCCATCGTGCATGTAAGGTGCAGTAAGTTCTATGTTTCTTAAGGTTGGCGATAAAAATTTACCCATGTCTTCATCCTTACCTGTTACCAAATTCCTGCCTTTGTCAAAATCCGTATAGCTTGTATTTAAGCCATTGTTGTGAAATTCTTGGTCAGAAAACAAAGGCTCAGAATGGCAATGAAAACAATCGCCTCGCTCAGAAAAGAATATCACATATCCTTCATATTCCATTTGGTTCAGCAATACTTCTTTCCTTCTATATTTATCAAATTTAGAGTCCACACTAATTTTGGTTCTTAAGTACTGTGCAATCGATTTAGCTATGGTTTTTTTAAGTTCATGGTAGCTTAAATCATATACATTATTAACCCCAAAAGCTTGTTTAAAAAGTGTTGGATATATAGGATGTTCTGATAAGTTTTTGAACAGTAAATCAGGGTTTGTATTAAAAAACTCAGGTTCAAAATCGCCCATTGCTAAGGTGTCGAGCGACATTTGCGAGCCTTCCCAATTATAGTGCTTTTTAAAGGCCAAATTCACATGAGGAGGAACACTTATTTTAACACCTGTCCAAGAGGTAAACATTGGAGATGAGAATGAGTTTTCTGGCTGGTGGCAGCTAGTGCATGTGCGCCCATTGGTAGAAAGTATAGGATCAGCATAAAACATTTTACCCATTTGTATTCCCTCTACGGTTAAAGGGTTATCCTTAGATAATTGAGGTTTTGGAAAACCTAATGGTACGCTTAATTCGTAGGCCGTAGGGTAAGTTTTTTCTGGTTCTGTGGTCTCCGTATTTTTACATGCACCCAATAATATGGTAATAAGTGCAAGGCCAACAAGCCTATTCTTTGTTTGTAAAAGTGTCATATCCATTGTTTTTTAATAGCACCATTAATTCTGGAATTGCCATGGTATAATTGCCATCCTTGTTAAAATCGTAGGTATAAGGATTTTTAAACCATTCGTTTATATTCATTTTAAGTTGAATCTCTGCAGGAACAGATTCTACCACCTCAACATTGATGCTTATTTTTTGATGCTGAATAAGCATTTCATTGGTGCCAATATGCATGGTAAAACCTTGGTTTATATTGGCAGAATCTAAATACCTTCCTTCAAATTTGAGAAAATGATAACCGCCGCCAATTACCTCTGGCCACTGCATGTTGATGTTTTCTGGCGTATTGTCTAACGAATTGCTCACATTTTGTGCTGGCGCCATGCCAATTAAAAAATCAATTCCAGTATATTTTCCTGCTGGTAAATTAGGTATGCCCAAATTGATATTGGGTTCTCTGCCATTTACATATTGAATGATATTGGACCTAAATACTTCGCCATTGGTATGGTATAGCTTAATTCCAGAAATGTAATATTCTAAACGTGATACAGAGTACTTTGAGCCAGATTCGTTGGTGTACAACAAAGAATCGAACTGCACGGTTTTTCCATCACACTGGTGTGATAGAAGAATGGAGAGTTGGGTATTTGGAAGCGGCTCTATTTTAGCTTCTTCTTTTTTGCAAGAATACAGCGTGAATGCCATTAAAAAAGAGCCAATTAAAATGGTTTTTACAATTCTTTTCATAACGAGTCAAAGTTAGATTCAATTTTTTTTTCCATAATTGACCATTATCAGTATTTGTTAAAAAAGATGCGCTTACATTCGCCGCACGTAAAGATGGAGACAAAAGAAATGCTGGCGCGCATCCTTCAGTTGAAGCGCGAAAAAGATGTGGTTATTTTATCACATTATTATATGCCACAAGAATTACAATTTGAAGAAAAAGACGGCGGATTTGTAGATTTTGTGGGTGATAGTCTGGGTTTAAGCATTCAAGCAGCCAACACCAAGGCCAAGAATATTTTGTTTTGCGGAGTAAGATTTATGGCAGAAACAGCAATCTTGGTAAATGAAGGCAAGCAAGTATTTATGCCTGATCCAAGCGCTGGCTGCTCTTTAGCCTCTTCTATTACTGTGGAGGATATTGTACAATTGCGCAAAGAAAACCCGGGTGTACCTGTAATGGGTTATATAAACACCTATGCAGAGACCAAAGCAGAATTAGATATCTGCTGCACTTCTAGAAATGCCATTGCCGTTGCAGCCTCGCTGCCTGGCGATAAGATTATTTTTGTGCCAGATTTATATATGGGTCAGAACCTCCAAAAGGTAATAGGCAAAGAATTGGGCAAGGAGTTAATACTTTGGAAAGGAAGTTGCGAGGTTCATGAAAGATTTAAGGAGCATATGCCAGAATTGATGGCAGATGATGAGGTGGAACTCTTGTTTCATTGGGAAGTTCCTGAGGAAGTGGCTGGTATGCTAAACCATGGTAAAAAAGGAATGATAGGCAGCACGGGCGATATTCTTAAATATGTGCAAGCCAGCAATAAGAGTAAGTTCTATTTGGCTTCTGAATGTGATTTAGGTATTGCTTTAAAAAAGGAAAATGCAGATAAGGAATTTATAACTCCTTGCTTAAAATGTCCGTACATGAAGCAAAACACCTTAGCAAAAATGGTGGAGGCTTTAGAGGCCATAGGGACAGAGAAGGAGAGCGATTATCAAATTAAATTGGAGGCCGAGTTAATTAATAGGGCCAAACTTCCAGTACTAAAAATGTTGGCAGTAAATTCTTAAAAGAATAAAAATAATGAAAAGAGTAATATGTGTAGGTTCGGGGTTGGCAAGCATAAATTTTGTGAACAATTTGCCCGAACATATTGAGTTGATTTGGGTGTTAGGAAAGGGAAGCAGGAATACCAATAGCTATTTAGCAAAGGGCGGTATTGCCATTTCTAGCTTGCCCGAAGATTTGGAGGAACACATTTCAGATACCTTAGTAGCAGGTGCTGGCTTATGCAATGAAAAGATTGTAAAGGAGGTATTAGGAAACAGTGGTGAGATTTTAAATAAGCTCAAAAAAGAGGGTGTTTTGTTTGATGAGGTGCCGGGTAAAGAGGGCGGACATTCAAGGGCGCGCATCCAACATGTGTCGGATCAGACCGGAAAATTTTTAGTGGACCAATTCTGGCAACAGGCGTTAAAAAGAAGTAATACACAATTAATGTTCGATTGGGTAATCACAGATTTAATTGTAGAAGATGATGTTTGTGATGGCGTAATTGTAAGTAATTTGTTGAGTGGTGAGCAGTTGGGATTATATGCAGATGCCGTTATTATGGCAACAGGTGGTGCTGGAAATTTGTATCAATATCATACCAATTCTCCAGAGGTAAATGGGGAAGGTTATGCCATTGCTAAGCGTGCTGGGGCCATGATGCAGGACATGGAGTTCATCCAATTTCATCCCACAAAATTGTATGCAGAACGTGGACGAGAAAATGTACTGGTTACAGAAGCTTTTAGAGGTGCTGGAGCAAGGTTGATAGGGGAGAATGGCAAAGAATTTATGAATAGCATTCATCCTATGGGCAGTTTGGCTCCGCGTGATGTGGTTTCTTTGGGTATCTATAAACAAATGTTACACGATGATTCTCCCTATGTATGGTTAGATTTCTCTAACATGGAGGAGAAAACATTTAAAGAAGATTTTCCCTATTTGTACGGTGTTATTTTTCATAAGGCATACAAGGCAGAGAAGCGCATTCCTGTTACACCTGCAGCTCATTACCTATGCGGTGGTATAGATGTAGATGCCAATAGTAGGGCAAGTGTACTGGGCTTATATGCCATTGGAGAAATTGCCAGAACGGGCTTACATGGTGCAAATAGATTGGCAAGCAATTCTTTGTTGGAGCTGTTTTATTTCTCGCAAAAATTAGCTCATAATATTAGCAATGAATTGGTGGGTGGAAGATGCGAGGTGGAGCGTTTGCCTAAGGTTAATGTAACTTGTTCGTTTGATTTAAAACCTTATATGGCAGATTTAAAGCTCATCATGTGGGAGCATTATGGCATCATAAGGACGCAAGGACAAATGTTTAATGGACTCACCAAGTTAAATAAAATGCACTATGATTTGGTTCAGACCGATGATACTTCTTTGCCAATTAAACGATTTTTGAATTCTGTGGAGACCGCAATTTTAATAGCTACTTCGGCTATTGAACAAAAAAAATCTATAGGCTGTCATCAGTTAAAACAAGTTAAGTTTGAACTAACAACAGCCTAAAGATTCAACCTATATAGAAACTATTTGGGTTAAAACACCAAGTTCATTACCTGGCTAATTCTGCCTCTAATTGGATGGCCTTTGGAAACAATATATTGTTTTCTAAATGTACATGTTGGTGCAAGTTTTCTTCAAACTCTTCTAGCTTTGAAAACAAAGCGCGGTAGGTGTTGCAAGCATGTTCTGGAACTTGGTATTGGTTGCTTAATGCTGCAATTTTTTTCATGATATCACCTGCAGCTTCATGCTCAGATTCCATCATTCTTATTGGGTTTGTAGCACTTGCAAAGGGTGGTGCTGTATAGGGCTCATTTGCTTTTTTGGTTTGAACCAAATGTTTTATATACGGAAATAAAATATGCTCTTCTTTCTTCATATGACTAAGCAAATCTTCTGCTATTAAAGCAAATAACTCATTTATTTCTATGAGTTCTGGATTTGCATGTCCATGCACATTTGCAACCTTTTCTGCATATTGGAGGGTAATAGGAATAGCCTCTAATACATAGGTGTGGTGCGTGTTTATGATATAGTCTGATAGGAAGTCAATTTCCCATCCATTAAAGTTATGGGCCGCATTATTGGTGTTATCTACTGCCAATAATTCTCTTTCCAAAGTATCTACATCAATACCTCTTTTTTCGCATGCCTTTTCAATGCTTACTCCGCCTCCACAACAAAAATCTATTCCATACTTTTTAAATACATGAGCAGTTTTTATATTTTCTGCTACCACTTCTGCAACTGTTTTTTGATTCATCATATTGTTTTGTTTAAGGGTTATTTACCTTCATCATTCAAATAAATGATGCAACAAAAATACGTGAAATTTTAAATAAAAGATAAAAATGTCCGAATATATTGAGTGATTTATATCAGCTCATCATTAAACCATTCTACGTAAGATGATTCTGTTTCGAACAGCTTAATTCTATAGATTTTACAGTACTTGGGAAGTTTGCCTGCAATAAGCTCTGCAAAAAGTTCTACCATGTTTTCGGCGCTTGGTTCAGACCGCATCTCATAAATTTTGCCTGTATAAGACTTGTATATTTCAGAACCTGCATGTTGGGTATTAATGATAAAGGCATGGTCTATTTTATCTAAAAACTCTTCTTTTACAATACTTTTAAGGAGTTTAAAATCCATCACCATTCCAGATTCTGGGTCCTTGGTTCCAGTTATACTCACCAACAATTCGTAGCTGTGACCGTGAATATTTTTGCAAGGACCATTATAATTTAGCAGGGCATGTGCTGCTTCAAATCTGAATTTTTTTGTGATACAGAGCATAAAGAAATTTAATTAGTTTGGGTTCGGTTTGAACCAAAGAGTAGTTTAGAGCTGATGCCGCTGAAGCCAATCGTAGCAAGTAGTCCGCCCAAATAAAACAACATGATCCAAGGCTTTAATTGTAACATCATGCTAGCAAAGTCGCTTCTTATTTCTGCCATTTGCCACATTCCTTTTATGAGTCCGCTTACAATTAATCCCAACCAAAGTAGAAGGATGCCAAGCTGCAAGGTCCAAAAGTAGATGTTAAGTCCTTTTGTTTTTTGATGATAGGTGGGTCCGTAAAAATAGAAGGCAGCAGCCAAAATAAACATGCTATTAATGCCAATGGTGGTGCCCATGGCATGGGCTACGGTAATATGGGTTCCGTGGGTATATAAATTGATTGCGGGAATAGACATGAGCAGTGCTTGTATTAAGTTTACAAATACCCAAAAGTTTGCTGCCATTAAAAATTGATAGGGAAAGAAGGATTGGTACTTCTGAATATCGTTTAGTTCTGACTTCCAAGTATACACTGTTTTTAAGAAAAACACCCATTCTGTCATACTTACTATATAGCCTACATACCTTATGTAATCTGCTGTTGGCAAGGTATAGATA
>JBILVK010000039.1:0-24754 GCA_044370475.1 Bacteroidia bacterium | reverse complement strand
CATCTATAATGCTAAATGGAAGGGGAAATCTGCTGAAGGTATTTACAAAGATGTAAAATATATAAAGGAAAAGTGGGGAGCTGATGCTATAGAATTCCATGACAATAATTTTTTTGTCTCTGAAAAGAGAGTCATAGAATTTTCTAATTTGATAATGGACGAGAACATGATTTGGTGGGGGGAAGGGCGCATAGATACCATTCATAAATACAAAGATTCAACATTGGCATTGATGCGTAAAGCAGGATGTAAAATGATTTTTTTTGGTGCGGAAACGGGTAATGATGAAGTGTTAAAGAAGATGGATAAGGGCGGCACTCAAACAGGAAAGCAAATTGCTGAGTTTGCTGCTAGGATGAAGAGATTTGATATTATTCCTGAGTATTCCTTTGTTTTGGGAACACCTGCAGATACCGAAGAAGAGGTTATGAAGCAAATAGATTTTGATATTGCTTTCATTAAACAAATTAAAGAAATAAATCCAGATACAGAGATTATTATTTATGTGTATAGTCCTGTACCAACTGAAGGGTCGGATATGTATGAGAAAGTACTGGCAAGTGGTTTTAGGTTTCCTCAAAAGTTGGAAGACTGGTTGGATAATGCATGGGAAAACTTTGATTTGCGTAAGAACCCTTTAACACCATGGTTAACAGCTGGGATGATAGATAAAATCAAAGACTTTGAAACAGTTCTCAATGGTTATTATCCTACAGCTACCGACATAAGGATGAAGCCCTACCAACGGAAAATTATAAAGGCGATTTCGGGTTTTAGGTATAAAAGTAGCTTATATCATTATCCATATGAGTTAAAAGTATTACAAAAGATCTGGCGATATAGGCAACCAGAGATTCAAGGGTTTTAATGAAGAAAATAATCAAAAAATTTATTCAGGTGTTTTATGCGCCATTTCTATTATGGTATATAAAAACGGATAGATTTTACACTTATAAAGGGTTGAAGATTCTTGTTAAGGCAGGGGTTTTTCACCCAGGGTTTTTCTTTAGTACGAAGTTTCTTATTTCTACTATTTCTCAATTTGACATTAAAAACGCTAGGATTATAGAGCTTGGCGCAGGAAGTGGACTTATTTCATTTTATTGTGCTAGAAAAGGAGCAATTGTAACGGCCACAGATATCAATTTTATTGCCTTAAAAGGCTTGGAAGAGAACAACAAGAGACTTGGTTTAAATGTTAGAATTATTGAAAGTGACCTATTTGATAAGCTCCCACAACAGGCTGTTGATTTTGTGGTCATCAATCCGCCCTATTACCCTAAAAACCCTTTGAATGATTCAGAAAGAGCATGGTATTGTGGAGCCGAGTTTGAGTATTTTGAAAAGTTGTTTTCCCAATTGAATAATCATATCCAATCGAGTACAATTGTTTTAATGAGCCTCTCAGAGGACTGTGATATACAGAAAATTTCGAAAATAGCCCTAAAAAACAAGCTACTTTTAAAAGAACATCAAAATAAAAGGATATTTTGGGAGCGTAATTATATTTTTACCATCGTGCCTAGAAAGTAATAAACCATATTTTTAGCTTTTAATGACCATTTTACCTAAATCAAAGTTGTTGTCTCTCTATGAAAGTAGCATTATAAGAACGCTAATTTATTTTGATTGCTTTCACTATCCACTTAATAGGGAGGAGCTTCTTTCTTATATGCAGATAAGGGTTGAGGATGAAGATTTTTTTACGGAAGGATTAAATTCATTGTGTAAGCTACAACTTGTTTATAAATTAGAAGAGTATTATTCGATACAAAACGACGCAAGCTTTGTGGCAAGAAGACTTGCCGGTAATAAGCTTGCTGAAACATTTTTGTTGAAAGCATATAAAAACGCAAAATTAATTGGGTCATTTCCATATGTGCGTGGCGTAGGAATTTCAGGCTCTTTATCCAAAGGATATATGGATGAAAGTGGAGATATTGATTTTTTTATTGTAACAGAACCAGAAAGATTATGGATAGCCAGAACGCTATTGATATTGTATAAAAAGATCTTCTTGTTGAATAATAGAAAGTACTTTTGTGTAAATTACTTTATAGACACCAACCATTTAGAAATACCCGATAAGAACATTTTTACTGCGACAGAAATTTTGACTTTGATTCCAGCTTATAACCAGGAAGTTTTTAAAAGTTTTAATGACGAAAATATTTGGGTTAGGCAATTTTTACCTAATAAGTTGCCTGTACAGTCATTAAGTGGAGGTAATAGTAAGCTTGGTTTAAAGCGGGGCATGGAGAAGCTATTAAACAATGGAGTAGGAAGTTATCTAGATTCTGTTTTTATGAAGCTAACATTAAACAAATGGAAAAGGAAGTTTAAGCACATTAAAGAATCAGATTTCGAAATTGCCTTAAGAACAAGGAAATATGTTTCAAAACACCATCCTCAAGGATTTCAGCAAAGAGTTCTATCGGCCATAGAACAAAAGTGCAAAGCATTTGAAAATGAAAATAACCTTACATTAAGTTAAATACTAAATGGTTGATGTATTAATAACTCATTCTTATTTTTTAAGGTTTGATCCAAAGCAATGGAGGGCTCAACAACCCTATCCGCCGTTAGCAACGTTATTTGCTTCGGCCGTTTTACTAAAGGAGAGCTGCAGATTGGTTTTTCATGACATGATGTTTGCTCAAAAGGCAAATGAAATTGAAGACATTTTAGCGAAAAACAAACCCAAATATTTTATTATTTGTGATGATGGGTTCAATTATTTAACAAAAATGTGCCTGACCAATATGCGTGATGCCGCATTTGAAATGGCAAGTATTGCTAAAAAGTATGGATGTAAAGTAATTGTATCAAGTTCTGACTCAACAGACCATAGCGCAGATTATTTGAGTGCAAATTTTGACTATGTTATTGTTGGTGAAGCAGAGCAAACATTGAAGGAACTGGTAGAAGCCTTAAATAATCATGAAACAGATTTTGCCTCCATAAATGGATTGCGATATTTTGAAAGTGATAGTTTAGTTGAAACTAAGAGCAGAGAAAACTTAAAAGAGTTAGATTTATTACCACAGCCTGCTTGGCAATTGCTGGACATTGAACCATACAAAAAGGCATGGATGAAAAGCAAAGGGTTTTTCTCTATCAACGTTGCCACAACGAGGGGCTGTCCCTATAAATGTAATTGGTGCGCTAAACCCATTTATGGAAATCGGTATAATTCTAGGTCGCCTCAAAATGTGGTGGATGAATTAATGTTTTTGAAAGCAAATTTTAACTTTGACCATATTTGGTTTTGCGATGATATATTTGGGTTAAAGCCTAATTGGGTTTCAGAATTTGCAAATTTGGTAGAAAAGAAGCAGCTTAAAATTAAGTATAAAATTCAATCACGTGTGGATTTGCTGTTGGAGGAGAGTTTGGTCACCAATAAAAAGGAAACACAAATAGAAGCCTTGGCTAGATCTGGTTGCGATGAGGTTTGGGTGGGAGCAGAAAGCGGTTCTCAAAAAATATTGGATGCTATGGATAAGGGTACCAAGGTGGCGCAAATAGCAAAGGCAACACAATTGATGAAGCAACACAAAATTAAACCCTGTTTCTTTTTGCAGTTTGGTTATTCAAATGAGACCTATATTGATATAAAAATGACCTTGAAAATGTTGTTTGAATTAATGCCGCATGACATTGGTATATCTGTTTCTTATCCATTGCCTGGCACTAAGTTCTACGATACGGTAAAAGAACAAATGCGGGGTAAAACCAATTGGACCGATTCTGACGAGTTGGCTATTATGTTTAACGCTACCTATCCAGCAGATTTTTATAGGAAGCTTCAGCGTTTTGTTCACTATAAATTTAGGCAAAAGCAAGCAATGAATGCTTTAAAAGAATTTAGAGAAATAAGTAAAATAGCCAGCTTAGCTTATAGAATTCCTCAAACATTTTTAGCCGAAATGAGCCTAAAAAAGTATATCAGCTGATTCAGGGATGGAGACCCCTAGGATCAAAACGAAAGAAAACAAGCTTAAAACCAAAGCTAGGAAAAAACACTATTTTTACCCTGTATTCAATTCTTAGAAACATTGTTTGATGGATTTGGGTTATTATTAGGATTATAAAAGAAAGAATGAAGATTGTATTAACACATGGATATTTTATAAATGAAGACGCAAAAGAGCAAGAAATAATGCGTCCTTATATTCCATTGGGTATTTTGTACATATCTGCCTGGTTGCAAAAGCATGAATACGACAATGAAATCTTTGATTCCACTTTTCAAAATTTTGACAAACAGAAGGTTTTTTTAAGGGAGTTTAAGCCAGATGTAATTGGCCTTTACACCAATTTAATGACAAAGTTAAACGTGTTGCGTTTGATCCAATTTGTTAGAGGTGAAGAGGAATTGAAGCACACTAGAATTATTTTAGGTGGTCCAGAAGTGAGAAACCATGTAAAGAATTTTTTAACGCATGGGGCAGATTATATTGTTTTAGGTGAAGGAGAGGAAACCATGTTGGAGTTGGTTCAGTATATTGATGGAAAAACCAGCAAAAGCATCCATGAAATAGAGGGCGTTTCTTTTTTGGATGAACACCAAGAAGTGGTTCAAAACAAAGAAAGAGCGAAGCTAAAGGAGTTGTCTGACTTGCCTTTTCCAAATAGAAGCAAAGTTAATTTGCAATTGTATTTTGATGCTTGGAAGCAGAAACATGGAACGAGCGCCATTTCTATCAATACCATGCGAGGTTGCCCTTATAGTTGCAAATGGTGCAGTAGGGCTGTTTATGGTCAGAGTTACAGACGTAGGAGCGCAAAAAACGTGGTGGATGAGATTGAATGGATACAAAGCAATTATGAAGTAGATTCTATTTGGTTTGTGGATGATGTATTTACTGTGAGTCATAAATGGCTGAGTGAGTTTAATGAAGAACTTCTTAGCAGGAACATCAAAATGCCTTATGAGTGCATTACACGTGCCGATAGAATGAATGAGGAGGTAATAAAGGAGCTGAAATCTAGCGGATGTTTTAGGGTTTGGATTGGTGCAGAAAGTGGTTCACAAAAAGTAATAGACTTGATGGATAGGCGAGTGGATGTGAACCAAGTTAGAGACATGATAAAATTGGCTCAATCTAATGGTATTCAGGCAGGTACATTTATCATGGTTGGTTATCCTGGAGAAACGGAGGAGGATATTTTTGAAACGGTACATCATTTAAAAACATCCAACCCAGATATTTTTACCATCACGGTGGCCTATCCAATTAAGGGAACACCTTTGTACCAAGAGGTTGAAGATAGGTTTATAGAAGATTTGCCTTGGGAAACATCTACAGACAGAGACATTGATTTTAAGCGGACCTATTCTCGTAAATACTATAATTATGCCGTAAGTATGATAGTAAATGAGGTAAATGCATTTAAGGCCCAACAAAAAGGCGAAATTTTTGCCATGTCGAAAGCAAAGTTAAAGGCCGTAATTCAGCGTGGGCGCATGTATTTGGCAAAATAGCAAGTAGGTTTTGTTTACAGATTATCCTTCATTTTAGGAAGCTTAACTTGGGGTAATCTATGAAAATCAGTGTAAGTTCATCATTATTCATACTGGGGTAAAAAAAATAGAATACCTTGATTGCAACCATTTTTGGTTTTTTTACATCAAATAATTTAGTAAACTTGTAATTCGAAAATAAATTGAATTGGGTGTGACCCAAAGAAAACAAAGAAACAGCAAATGAAAAAAACATTACTAATAGCCATTTTATTTTGTTCGGTGTTGTTTGCTCAGGCTCAGATTAAATTTGGGTTTAGCAATCCGTTGGCATATGATAATTGGAATAACAATGACACCTCTGCAGGAGTTGAGTTGGTTGTTTGGACGCCAAATAATGACACTCTTTTAATACCAGTAGGGGCCGATGTTACCGCAATTGATGGAAGTGCTAGAAACAATTTTGAGTTTAATTTTACGGGGATAAAATGGTTATTTCAGCCAGGAACCAACATTTTTGACTCTAGTAATAAGAAAGTATTGAAATATAATTTTACTCCGAATACTACCTTTTTTGGTGAGCGTGATTTTTATATTAAATTGTCGAATGTACAAGGAATTACAGCGGCTGATTTATTGAATTCGCGCGACATGATGCGTGTAATTATAGATTATGATGGAACGAATGTGGGTGTAAAGAAGTTAAGCGTTCATAGTTACAGGTTGTATCCAATGCCAACAAGTGGAAGTTTATTTGTTGAAGGAGCAAATCCTAGTGATTATAAAGTGTATGATTTATCTGGAAGGTTAGCTGCAGAAGGAAAGGTTTTGGAGAATAGAATTGATGTATCTGAGATAGCGAATGGTTTGTATGTTTTGTATGCACAAACTGAGAAAGGCTTAATTGTTCAGAAGTTTTTAAAGAACTAAATTTTTTAAAGAATTAAAATAGGGAAAGCAATCCGAATTCGGGTTGCTTTTTTTATTTTTACTCCCTCGAAATATATGAAAAAGGAAACCTACTATTTATTTGATTTTGACAGCACCTTTACCCAAGTTGAGGCCATGGAGGAGTTGGCTGAGATTAGTTTAGCGGATGATCCGGAGAAGGAGGTATTGATAGAGAAGATAAAGCAATTAACAGACTTGGCTATGAATGGGAGCATGCCATTTGGAAAGTCGTTAAAGGCCCGAATAGCGTTGTTATCTGCAAAGAAATACCATGTAAACAAGTTGGTTAATAGATTAAGAAAACGCGTGAGCCCGTCGTTTATTAGAAACAAGCAATTTTTTAAGGAGCACAAAGGCAGGGTATTTATCATATCTGGAGGGTTTAAAGAATTTATTGTGCCCATTGTGAAGCCTTATTTTATAGATGCTGAGCATGTATTTGCTAACACATTTGAGTATGATTTGCGAAACAATATTATAGGGGCAGATGAGAAAAACATATTATCTCAGGAGAAGGGAAAAGTTAAATTATTGAAGCAATTAAAGTTGCCAGGAAAGGTTGTTTTAATTGGTGATGGGTATACCGATTATGAGGTATATGAATCTGGGCAGGCAGATCAATTTTTTGCTTTTACAGAGAATGTATCTAGGAGCAAGGTTTTGGAGCGAAGTGAATGGATAGCACCTAGTTTGGATGAGATTTTGTATACTCAGAAGTTGCCCATGTCTATATCGTATCCTAAATCTAGGTTGAAGGCTGTATTATGGGGTGAGGAGACTTTTTTGGCTGAACCGAAGTTAAAGAAGGAAGGGTATAGGATTGCTAGGTTGCCTATAAAAGTGAATAAAGAAGTGCTTGCGAAGGAGTTGGGGGATGCGCATATTTTGATTTTTTCGCCAACAGTAAACCTTGCTTTGGTTCGGACGGAAACCAGCAAGTTACTTACTGCAGGAGTATGGGGCGACCATGCGAATGACGCGGTTTTGGGGAAATTTGCACATGGAGGAATAGCTGTATTTGGGGGAGAGTTTTCGCATTTACGAAGTGAGGTTGAATTGATTGTTTTGACCTTGCTTCAATTGAACAGAAATAAGGAAGAGGAGTTGATGGGGAAGAGGCTGGGGATTATTGGATATGGGCATAGTGGAACGATGTTATCTGTGGTGGCTGAGCAATTGGGGATGGAGGTTTTTTATCATGATTTAATGGATAGGCCTGCGCTTGGGAATGCTAAGAGAATTAAGCAATTGGGGGAATTGTTGAGAAAGTGTAATAATGTGGTTATTACGAGTGAGGTGCAGCTAAAAGGGGTATGTGTTATTGGGGCAAAGGAATTGAAGCAGATGCAAAAGGGAGCTGTTTTAGTTAACATGGGTTATGAGGAGAATATTGATGAAGAGGCTTGTGGCTATGCCATAGAAAATGGGCATTTGGGCGGATTTGGGATGGATTATTTAACAGCGAATTATGGGCTCAAAGTTGGTAAAAATTCCAATGTGATCATTGGAGTAAATAAGCGGATGGGAACTAGGCAAACGAAAGAAAACATTGCTACTTTGTTAAGTGAACGGTTAATAGACTTTGTTAATACGGGCAGTACCCGCGGTAGTTTAAATTTTCCTGAATTGAATTTACCAGCGCTTCAGCAGATGCGTAGGTTTATACATATACACGAGAATAAGCCTGGTGTATTGGCTCAAATAAATGGGATCCTTGCAAAGCATAAAATTAACATAAGTGGGCAGTATTTAAAAACAAGTGGCGAATTGGGGTATGTGATTACGGATGTGAGCAAGGAGTATGAACCCGAGGCTATTAGTGACTTGAAGGCGATAAATGAGACTATAAAATTTAGGGTTTTATATTAGTCATATTTATTAATTGGTAAGGTTTGGGCATATTTTATTTTGTAAAATTGAGTCGGCTTTGAAACTGATTTGAAATTACAAAAAAACATACCTCGTTTTGATTATATGCAGACCCTTTTGTTGGCCTGCTTTTTAATGCTCGTTTCTATTGTTGTACATGGGCAGAATTACCGTTTTAAACATTTTACGTCTGAGGAAGGATTGTATGTTAATACCATCAATTGTGCGGCACAGGATAAGGAAGGTCTTATATGGTTAGGGACTTTTGATGGATTAAGTAGGTTTGATGGCTATTCATTTGAGGCAATCAGAAATAGGAATAAGGAGGGTGATTTAATTATTGAGAATGAGATAAAGAGTTTATTGATAGATCATAAGAACAGGATTTGGACAGGCGGAAATGAAGGTTGTGGTTATTTTAATTACTTAGGAGAAAAGGGTGTTTTTTTTAATGAGGAAACTCCTGCAGGAGGAGGATTACCAAATAAGCGTGTGAGGGCATTTGGAGAGACGCAAGGGAAGGTATGGATAGGAACTCAGAAGGGTTTGGTTTATTTTCAGGAATCGGATCAGCAATTGCATTTGGTGAAGCATAAGGAGTTGAGTAGTGCCATTATCAAGCAGATAGAAAGTAATGGGAGTAGTTTATATGTGTTAAGCAGTGAGGGTTTGTATAGGTTTGACATTAAGTTAAATTTATGGGAAACGCTTTTTAAAGGCGAGGCGATAAGCAAGATAGGTTTATTAGGCGATAAGGAACTTGTTGTTGTATTCAGTAAATTGAATAAGGTAATTAAGTATTCGAATAATGGGAAAGTAGCAGACACTATTCGGATAGATTTTAATCATGTTGCCATTCAATCGATAAAGGAAGATAAGCAAGGGGCCATTTGGTTTGGAACCTCAAATGGTTTGTTTAAATACAATTCTAAGATTGGTTATTGGAGGAAATATGAGCATCAAGAATTTGATGAAAGAAGCTTAAGTTCTTCAAACATTTTGAATTTGTTTTGTGATCGTTTTGGGTTGATATGGGTATCTACAGTAGCGGGTGGTGTGAATGTATTTGACCCTACATTAGAGAACTTTGAGTTGCTTCAAAGTCCGGCATACAATGGCAAAGGAATTTTTAGCAATGCCATTAGTAGTTTTACAGAAGATGCGTTTGCAAAACTGTATGTAGGAACAGGAAACGGGCTGACTGTTTTTGACAGAAAGGCACAAACTTTGGAGACTTTTTTGCCTCAAAAGGAGCGGCACAAGGGGATGTTAAACGCTTGGGTTAGGGGATTATGTACAGATTTTGAAGGGAAAGTATGGGTAGCAACAGCAGGAGGAGGAGTTTCGAGGTTTAACCCTTCTACCAGAATCTTTGAGCACTATGTTACAGAGGAAGAATCTGGTTTATTATCAAACTATGTTTATAGCATTTATTGCAGTAAATTAGGGGATATTTATGCCTCAACAACGAATGGGGCGTTTGTTTTTGACAGGGGAACGAACAAGTTTATTGATTTATCTAGCAAGGCATTATATGCACCATTAAAAAACATATCGGTTTGGAAATTTACGGAGGATACTGATGGTAGGTTATTGGTAAGTGTGCCCTCAAAGGGTGTTTACAGATTTGATGAAATTAAAAAGGAAGTAAAGCTTTTTGGTGTTGGTAAGGATGCCAATGTTCAAATCATTGATATACCGGTTTGGGGAGTGTATGAAGATGTGCAAAAGCAGTTATGGTTTGGCACCAATCAAGGGTTATCTATTTATGATGAGGCGAAAGACTTAGTTACCGATTTAAATTCTGAGAATGGTTTAGCAGATGATGTTATTTATGGTTTTTTGGGGGATGAGAATCATCATATTTGGATGAGTACTAACAAAGGAATATTGCGTTACATGCCAGATACAAAGAGCTTTTTGCAATATGGTACAGAAGATGGTTTACAGAGCAAGGAATTTAATCAAGAAGCCTTTTATGAGGGGCAAGATGGTACATTATATTTTGGCGGAGTAAAAGGCTTTAATTATTTTAATCCGTTGCGAATAGGCATACAGCGAAAAGCTCCGAGTTGTTTCATTTCTGGTATTTCTATAGATGAGCAACAGAAGAAAACGCGTGTAGGACAAACGAGTAAAAAATTAATGTTACTAGATTATTTGAGGCATATCATTAGTGTTGAATTTGGGGTATTGAATTATTATTTAAGTGAGAAGGCAAGATATAGATACAAGCTCAGTGGCCAAGGGGATGATTGGATTACTTTGGGAAATTCTAATAGGATCGTATTTTCTAATTTATTGCCAGGTAAGTATCAATTATCTGTACAAGCAAGTATTAATGGAAATGATTGGAGTGCATTTCCTGCGGTGTTAAATTTTGTTGTTAGGCCACCATTTTTTAGGACTTGGTGGTTTATTCTTTTGATGCTTTGTTTGTTGTTTTTGTTGACCTATTCGATATATAAAATGCGGGTAAGGCAGGTAAGGAAGGAAGCAGAATTAAGTATGCAAATGAGTGAATTAAAAATGCAGGCATTGCGTGCGCAAATGAATCCGCATTTTATTTTTAATTCTTTGAATTCGATACAACATTTGGTTATAAAGAATGAGTCGCAACAGGCATTTTCTTATTTGTCTAAATTTTCTAAGTTGCTTCGCATGATTTTAGAGACAAGTGATAAGCCTTATATTTTATTAGAGAAAGAGGTTGAGGTATTAAAGCTTTATTTGGAGCTTGAAAAGTTGCGTTTTGATAGTCAGTTTACCACTTATTTTGAATTGGAGGATGAGGCGGAATGGGCAGATTTAAAAATTCCTACACTGATGTTGCAGCCCTATGTAGAGAATGCCATTTGGCATGGGTTATTGCCAAAAGAGGGAGAAAAAAAATTATGGATAAGGGTGAAAGTGCGTGATGGCTATTTGTTGCTAGAGATTGAGGATAATGGAATAGGAAGAAAAAAATCGGGTGAAATCAAGAGTCTACAGTCGGTAAAATATGAATCGCGTTCAACCATTATCAATGAGAATAGGCTTAATTTAATAGAAGAAAGGTACCGAGATTTTTCTAGGATTGAGTTTGTAGATTTAGAGTTAGGAGGAAGAGCAAGTGGAACACTTGTAAAATTGACATTTCCAATACAAGCATTATTAGTATATGAATAAGATAAGAACTGTTATAGTAGATGATGAGCGTAATGGTCGAGAAGTATTATTGGCCTTATTAGAGAAATTCTGTATCAATGTGGAGGTTGTTGGTACAGCTGATTCGGCAGAGTCGGCAATTCTCTTAATCAAAGACCTAAAGCCGCAATTGGTTTTCCTGGACATTAATATGCCTGGGTTATCTGGATTTGAAATGTTAGAAAAATTAGCGCCAATAAATTTTGAGGTGATTTTTGTAACGGCACATGATGCTTATGCTTTGAAGGCGTTTAAATTTAGTGCAATTGACTATGTTTTGAAGCCAATTGACTTGGATGATTTGCAAAAGGCTGTGGAGAAGGTGGAGGGGAAATTACTAGGTAAGCAAGAGTCGGGTCAGGGCAAATACAAAGAGTTGTTTCATAATATGAGAAACATACAGAATCCCTTTGACAAGTTGGGATTGGCAACGAGGGATGGCTTAATATTTGTGAAAATTTCTGAAATAGTTAGGTTAGAATCTGATGTAAATTACACTTGGTTTTTTCTTGTGAATGGGGAGAAAATACTTGCCAGCAAAACATTAAAGGAATTTGAGGAGATGTTAGAGGAATATAACTTTTACAGGGTTCATAAATCTCATTTGATTAATTTGGCTCATTTGCAAAGGTATATTAAAGGCGAAGGTGGCAGTGTGGTAATGAGTGATGGCAGTGAGGTAGATGTTTCGAGAAGGAACAAAGAAGGATTGATGAAGCGCCTACAAAGTATTAGTTAGCGCCGTTAAATCAAAAAACTAGGGGTTTCAATCAATTTAGGTCCTAGGATTGGATAATTGATATAGTTTAGTGGGATGATTAACGATTTTCAAGCAAGAGAAATAAGTGTATTTTGGGAAGAGTTAGCATCCAATTCTGCCCAATTTGCTGAGTTGTTTTATATTCATTTATTCGACAGGTATCCTGATTTATTTGCTGTGTTTTCATCTGGTTTACACAAGCAGCAGCATACCTTTATATATATGTTGGGTAAGTTAATTGAAAACCCCAATGACCCAAAAACACTGACTTTGTTAAGGGCTATAGGTTTGAGACATGAGCGACTTGGCATATTGCCAGCGCATTATCCATTTATAAGGGAGGCATTGTTGAAGGCATTATCTGAGGCGAAACCACAGGAATGGACTCCAGAGATTGAGCGAGCTTGGATACACTTATGTATGCAAGTGGAAGACGCGATGACGACCCCTTAGCCGAAATTTATTTCAGTACTATCCCCAATATTAAGGCTTTGGCTCATTCCTTTAAGAAGAGCGTCGTTACCAATTAGCGATCGGTGTAAAATAGCAAACTCTATTTGTGCGTAGGGACCAATAATGGAATCTTTAATTGTAGCGTAATTAAGAATGGCATTTTCGCCAATAGACACATTAGGGCCTATGATGGAATTAGATATTTTGCATCCCTCGCCAATAAAAACGGGAGGCACTATGATTGTGTTTGGGAAAATGTATTTAGAAGTATCGTAATTGAGCTTTTTGAGTAACAGTGAATTTGTTTCTAATAAAATTTCTTTCTTGCCACAATCGAACCAATTAGACACGCCGAAGGTATTGAAAACAGAGCCTTTTTGAATCATTTGCATGATTGCATCTGTGAGGGTGAACTCTCCATGCGTTTTTAGATTTTGGGCAAGGTTGCTATCCAGAAAATCGAGCAACATTTTGCTTTCTTCTATTTTATAGACACCTACTAAAGCCATGTTGCTTTTGGGTATTTCTGGCTTCTCAACTACTTTTAATATTTTTCCATCTTTGTCAATTTCGGCCACGCCAAATAATCTGGGGTCTTCCACCTTTTTTACGCCAAGAAAGTTTCCTTTGGTTTGGCAAATGGTTTTTAGATCTGCATCAACGATGGTATCACCAAAAACGATCAGTATTTCTTCATTCGGTAAAACATAGTCTTTTGCAAGCCAAATTGCGTGTCCTACACCCTTTCCTGTGGTTTGAATTACGAATTCGGCTTTAATTTGGGGGTAGTGTTGCAGAATATATTGTTCAATTTTATCACCGAGGTAACCAATAATAAATACGAAATCTCGGATACCAGAATCAATCAGATTCTCTGTGATGTGGGCCAAAATAGGCTTACCTGCAATAGGAATAAGCGCCTTTGGTTGTGTATGTGTATGAGGTCTCAAACGAGTACCTATGCCTGCTACAGGAATTATTGCTTTCATGGATAAATTTCTCAAAAATAATCTATTTTATTAGTTAGTTCCAAAATACTATTTTGCGGAACCTACTTATCTCAAAAATTATGACAAGAGACATTGAAATTTTCAATTTAATTGAAAAAGAATTACATCGCCAAGAGCATGGCTTAGAACTTATTGCTTCGGAAAATTTTGTTAGCAAACAGGTAATGGAAGCCATGGGCTCTGTGCTAACAAATAAATATGCAGAAGGATTACCCGGGAAAAGATACTATGGTGGGTGTGAGATTGTGGATGTTGTTGAAAATTTAGCCATTGAAAGGCTAAAGAAGATTTTTGGGGCAACGTGGGCTAATGTTCAACCCCATAGTGGTGCGCAAGCAAATGCTGCGGTGATGTTGGGTTGTTTAAATCCTGGCGACAAAATTTTGGGCTTTGATCTATCGCATGGTGGACATTTAACACATGGATCGCCTGTAAATTTTTCTGGGAAACTTTACGTTCCAAGTTTTTATGGAGTTGAGCCTGATAGTGGATTAATTAACTGGGATACAGTTGAAGAAATTGCGAAGAGAGAAATGCCAAAGCTTATTATTTGCGGTGCTTCTGCTTATAGTAGGGATTGGGATTATGCTAGACTAAGAAAGATTGCAGATGAAGTTGGAGCATTGTTGTTGGCGGATATTTCTCATCCTGCAGGATTAATAGCTGGTAAATTATTAAACGACCCAATTCCACATTGTCATATAGTAACCTCTACCACCCACAAAACATTGCGTGGACCGAGGGGAGGAATTATTATGATGGGCAAAGACTTTGAAAATCCTTGGGGGTTGAAGACACCAAAAGGAGAGCCTAAGATGATGAGTGCAATTTTGGATGGTGCGGTATTTCCGGGAACTCAAGGCGGACCTTTAGAGCATGTGATAGCCTCTAAGGCTGTAGCATTTGGAGAGGCATTGAGTGATGATTATAGAACCTACATTCATCAAGTAAAAGCCAATGCAGATGCTATGGCTCGTGCCTTTGTTGATTTGGGTTATAAAATTATAAGTGGAGGAACAGATAATCACTTAATGTTAATTGATTTAAGGAATAAGGGAATAAGTGGTAAAGCTGCTGAAAATGCATTGATAAAGGCCCATATTACCATCAATAAAAACATGGTTCCATTTGACGATAAATCGCCATTTGTTACCTCAGGAATTAGGGTTGGAACACCAGCAATTACCAGCAGATTTATGAAAGAAGCTGATATGGGAAATGTGGTTACTTTAATTGATAAGGTATTGATGAATGCTGAAAATGAAACCTTGTTAGCTGAAGTAAGTAAAGAGGTAAACAAACTGATGGAGAATTTTCCTTTGTATAAGTAATTTTATAGAGGTTGCATAAAAAAAGCCTGCCTTTATGGGCGGGCTTTTTTTATGTATGATATTTGAATGGGTTAATCGCGTACCCAAATATTAATGGAGTAGGGTTCTACAATGTATTTTCTAAGTCCGCCCATCATAGACTGGTGGTATTCTGCAAATTTTGCATCAAGGGCAATTTCATTGGTATTGCCAATTAATTTCCATTTTCCTTTTGGTAAATTGATTTCAAGTTCTTGCATTTTTTGACCTGTATTAAGCATTACAAAAACTCTGTTTTCAATGATATATCCAAGTATATTTAAGTTTTGCGGTTCAATGAATGTAATTTCAGGCGTATGAGGCAAATCAGGGTTATTAGAATTGAATTGGTATTGGGGTAATTGCAGCAAGTATCTTTTTCTGAGCTCAATTAAGTTTTTCCAATAGTTAGTCATATTTAAATAGTCTGCATTTTGATAAGGGACTGTGGTGTTTGGGGTTTGTTTTTTATTGAGTGTTTTACCAACGTTATCCCAGACAAACAAGTTTGCGTTTCTCATGTTATAGGTATCTCTTTTTCCATGAAATTGAAGTTTACCACTCGGTATTTCTTTTTCAATTTCGATGAGAGGTGCCATTCCTTTGCTCCTCATCATTTCTGAACCACCATGCAAAACGATGGGTCCTGGTGTGGTAAAAAGTAAAGTTGCGGCAATTTTATAATTGATTTCATCAACTCCAAAACGGCCATCGAAGTTTGAAGTAGCAAATTGATCTGCTAATGCAAAATTATCGTGAATGTCTAGGTAGTTTATGGCGGAGTTAATATTTTTTTGTGTTGGAAACCCACAAGTTAATCCAAGTTTTACATCGTCTCTTAGTGAAGAGTTTCCACCGGCCCAGCCTCTGTCTGTTGCCTTGTTGTTTAGTTCGAAGACAGGCCCTTTGTAGGTGTTTCTGGTATCATCATTAAAGTAGCAAATAGGGGCATCTTCTTTGTACCAATGCCAATCTGGGTTTTTGTTGTAATTGGGGTCGTTGCTATCTATCCAAGGTTCTCCATAGATAATAATGTTTGGAGGAAGTTCTTTCTTTAGCAGTTGAAGTGTTTGTTTATCTGTTTGTCCGGCTAGATCTATTCTAAAGCCATCGACACCAAATTCTTCAATGAGTTGTTTGCATTGGTCGATTATCCATCTTTGAACGAAGTATCGGTTTTCACTTTTTGTTTCGTTGCCGTATTCACCAATGTGTTCGAGGTTTTTTGTTCTGTAGTAATATTGTTTGTCGAATGCATTAAAGTGGAATAGGTAAGACCTTCCGTCCATATTTTCTGCGGTGTGGTTAAAAACTAAATCAACAATAACGGCTATATTTTTTTGATGGAAGTTCTGAACCAAGTTCTTAAACTGTTCGCGTTCTTGTCCGGGTTCTGTATTTTTTTGGCGGTACCTAGATTCGATGGCAAAGCTGTGTGAGGTTCTGTAACCCCAGTCGTAATTTTCTTTGTTAACCCCTTGTTCAATCATGTAGGGGTCATTTTTAAAGGCTTGCTCCCATTCATCTTTGGGCCAATGCAACATTTCTTGCACGGGCATCAGGTGCACTGCATTAATACCGAGTTGTGTGAGGTAATCGAAGCCTATAGCGTGTCCTTTTTCATTTTTGAGGTTGGGGGTGGTCATGGCAGGAATTGTGCCTTTAAGGTCGTTAGAAACAGGAAGTAGCCAAGTAAAGTCTTGGATGTGGACTTCGTAGGCAAGCACTTTTTCTAGAGGGGGCGGACCATTCTTAAGGGGAGTAGCGGGGATGGTTTTTTTTGTTACTCTACATTTTCCGAAGCTATCATCGCTTACTCTGGCGTAGGGATCGCTCACATGAACGGGATGTGTTTCGAAGAAAAAATTTCCTGGGTCTGGGAACCCGTGAACAGTGAAATCATACCAGGAGCCTTCGAGGTTTTGGTTCAGACCGAACTCCCAAACGCCTTGACTATCTGCAGACATGTTATAAACTGCGCTGGGTTCTTTTTGGTCTTTTTGGTCGTAGATGTATAATTTGACGAGGGTTGCACGGGGTGCGAAGACGCGAAAAGAGGTGTAATTTGGGGATGGGTTTGCGCCGAGTTCTTTGGTGCTTTTTAAATCTTTGAACCAAGGTTCCCATGAGCAGAGGACTTTTTGGTTAAGGGCTGGAATTTTTAGGTAATACACTCTGCGATTATCAATAGGTTTTTCTGTTTGCAGGATAATTGATGCCGTGTTTTTGCTGGTTTTTGGCGGGGTAATATGTTCAATTTTGCTCAGTTTTATTTGATTTCCAGAGGCATCTTCTAATAAAAATTGTTGTAGGTTGATGGTGAAATTTTGGTCCTTGTTTAGGCCAGTAAAGTGAACTTCAATATTTGCTTCTTTGTTGAGACCTGCAGAAATATTGAGGGGTTCAAATCCTTTCATGAAGGCTAGGTTACCGCCATCGATATTTGGGGCGTCTTTGGGAGGGGAAAGCCATTTTCCCTCTGAAGTTCTAAATTTAAAAGGCATACCAGGTTTTACTTTTTGAAATTTTGGATTTGCCAGGGTAAGTTTCCATTCTTTGGGGCTGATTTTTTGGAGTTGGTAGTTGGGATCTTTAAGGTCTTGGCTCCAGCCTCGGAAGGCGCCTGTAACAACAACACCAGCTGGTGAAATTTGGTAAATAGATTCTGAAAATAGGAAGCTGATGGAATCGTTGTGGGAAAAATAACCAGAGAGCCAGTCTTGGGAGTTTTGTGATTTTGCTGATGAAATCAGTAATAAAAAGGCAATTAGAATGTTGGAAAGAAATCTCATATAGCGAAAGTCGTATTTTTTTTGAAAAGTTAGTTGAATTATTTTGGCATTTAGTTTGGGCGATATAAGTGAAAGGGTAGGTGAAGAAACCCTTGAATTTGATTTAAATAACTGATTATTAACTAGTAAATACTATGATCGCACAACAATCTATGCTTCAATTGGGGAATGTGAGTCCGTTTTGGGAAATAAAAATCTTATTGGTGGAAACAAATCCTGTTACGATAAGGATGATAGAAAAAGTTTTGGAGGGCACGAGTGTTTCGCATTTTTTGCGCAGGATAGACAATATACATGATTTGAATTTTGAGTTAAAGTATAATAAGCCAAACGTAATATTGAGTGGCAGAACGATGGAAGGCTTTGATGGGTTAGATGTATTGGATCAGGTTGATTTATACTCTCCAGGAATGCCAGTATTGGTTTTGGCGCCAGATTTTGATTCCTCAATGAGTATTCAATTGGTGCATAGGGGGGCTTATGATATTATTTATCATTCGGAGATAAAGAGGTTACCGAAGGAGGTTTCATTTTTGTATCATTCTACTTTGGTTAAAGAAGTAGGTTAGGGAATTGCCTAAAACATCGGTATAAGAGAATAAATTTTATTAATTAATTAAACCATTGCAGTATTTTGCTATCTGAAGGATACAATACTGATTAAATGGTGAATGAACTAAGCGATAAAGAGCTTGTAGCAAAATTTAAGGTGCCTGCTGAGAAGCAGGATGCATTTAAATTATTGTTAAGCAGGTATAGCAGCAAGGTTTATTGGCAGGTAAGGCGCATTGTGATTGATCATGATGATGCTGATGATGTTGTTCAAAATACGTTTATTAAAGTATGGGAAAAGCTCTCTGAATTTAGAGAGGATAGTCAGTTTTATACTTGGTTGTATAGGGTTGCTACTAATGAGGCATTGGCGTTTTTAAACAAAAAGAAAGCCAATTTAAACATTAGCATGGAAGAGCTGCAAGTGCAACTAAGTGAAGGACTAACTTCATCTAGTTATTTTGATGGAAACAAATTGGAGATGGTTTTACAGCAAGCCATTTTGGGTTTGCCAGAGAAGCAGCGATTGGTTTTTAATATGCGGTATTATGGCAATTTGAAATACGAAGAAATGGAGGCAATTTTGGGAACAAGTGTGGGTGGTTTGAAAGCTTCGTACCATCATGCAGTAAAAAAAATTGAATTGATAGTAAAGCAATCATTAAACCATTAAGGAAATGAGCAATCTAACAGATATGGAAAAGGAAATGGTGGAAGCGGAGGCATTTTTAAAAGGGCTAGCACTGAGGGGAGGTTTTTCTGTACCAGAAGGCTATTTTGAGCAGTTGCAAGAAAGGTTGGAATTACTGGGCGATGAGACAATGGATGAAGGTCAATTGGACAGTTTTAACAGCTTGGGTGTTGAAGGTGGTTTTAACCTACCTACTGATTATTTTGAAGCTCTAGAAGGAAAGGTGATGAATAGGGTTTTGGAGGTAAATAAAGAAGCCAAGGTAATACCACTTTTATCCTATAAAAAATATTGGTTCGCGAGTATCGCGGCTACTTTTTTGATTGCTGCCTTTATATTTTTATGGAAAGACCAAAAGGTGACGCTCGTTGCTGAATCTAATACATTACAAATTGAGCAAGTAGCAGACCATTTAGAAGTAGGAGATTTAAATGAGGAATTATTGTGTGATGCTGGTTGGTGTGATGAAATAACAAACTTACCTGGAATTGGAGGAGAAATACCTGCGGATTATTTAAATGAAACAGAAACGGATTTACTTATTGAAGAATTATAAAAATATTAGGATGAAAAATAGAATAGAAAAAGGCTTATTTACCCTGTTGATGTTATTAGGTATTGGCGCATTTGCACAGCCAGGAGGAGGGCCACAAAAAGAAAAAATAGAATCCATGAAAATTGGTTTTATTACACAGAAGCTTGATTTAAGTGCTGAGGAAGCACAGCGATTTTGGCCTGTTTACAACAAGTATGTGGATGAAATGGAAAAGAGCAGAAAGGCTTATAAGGGCAGGGTTATGGAGGAGATTGCCGATATTGATAATATGAGCAATGCGGAGGCGGAGAAGACTTTAAATGATATGCTTGCATTTAAGAGTTCTGAGGTAGAGGTAATTAAAAAGTATACAGCAGAGTTCAAGAAAGTTTTACCCCCACAGAAGGTTGTAAAATTATTTGTTGCTGAGCAACAATTTAAGCGAGAATTATTGAAGCAATTGAAAATGGGTAGAGGCGGCAGGTAAGGGTTTGATGTTATCCTATTGTTTATTAAACTCCATGATAAATCAGATAAAAATCATGTTAATTTTTTTCTTGAGTTGCAAATAGCAGATTTATCTTTGCGCCATGAAGAAGCAGACAAAATATGTAAGTGCGCAAGAGGCGGTGCGACACATACAATCTAATACAAGGGTTTTTATACATGGAAGTGCGGCTACTCCTTTGCAGTTAATGCAAGCTTTGATGGACAGGAAGTCGGAGCTAAGGAATGTTGAGTTAACAAGCATAAGCACATTGGGTTTTGATTTAAATGACCCAGATATGCTAGGGCATTTTTACATTAATTCACTATTTGTTTCAGAATCGGTTAGGCAGGCTGTAAATTCGAGTCGGGGGGATTATATTCCTGTTTTCCTTAGTGAGATTCCTAAATTATTTAACGAAGAAATACTGCCTTTGGATGTTGCTTTATTGCATGTTTCTCCGCCAGACAAGCATGGTTATGTGAGTTTGGGAACATCTGTGGATGTGGCCAAGGCGGCAGCTTTTAAAGCAAAAACAATTATTGCGCAGATTAACCCCAATATGCCAAGAATGCATGGCGATGCATTTATTCCATTTTCTATGATTGACTATGCTGTTGAGGTAAATGATGCCTTACCAGAAGTAAGTTATTCTGATAGTTCGGATGCAGCCTGTGCCCAAATTGGAAGGAATGTAGCTAGTTTGGTGGAAGACGGAGCAACTTTGCAATTGGGAATTGGGGTAATTCCAGATAATGTATTAAGGAATTTATACGGTCATAGAAATTTGGGACTGCATACAGAGATGTTCTCTGATGGAGCGATTGATTTGATTCAGAAGGGAATTATAAATAATAGTCAGAAGAAAATTGTAAACGGATATTGTGTTACAGGATTTTTGATTGGAACACGCAGGTTATACGATTTTGTGGATGATAATCCAATTGTTAAAGGACTAGATATTAGTTATGTTAACGATCCAAGGGTTTTAAGTTTAAACCCAAAAGTTACTGCCATAAATAGTGCGATAGAGATAGATATCACTGGTCAGGTTTGTGCAGATTCTATAGGGATGTATCAATATTCTGGAATTGGCGGACAAATGGATTTTATTAGGGGAGCGGCATTATCTGAGGGAGGAAAGCCAATAATTGCACTACCATCAAGAACAGCAAAAGGGATTTCTAGGATTACGCCCGTATTGAAGCAAGGTGCGGGCGTGGTAACAACACGTGGACATATACATTGGGTAGTAACCGAGTATGGTGCGGTAAACCTGTATGGAAAGAATATGGAGCAAAGGGCAGAATTGCTTACCAGTATTGCGCATCCAGACGACAGGGAAATGTTGGAAAAAGCGACCTTTGAGCGCTTTTTGAAATAGGATTAATAGTCTTTGGTTTCGTAGAACTTTATGGCATAGCCTTGAATTGGGTCGAACCCAATAAAGGTATTGCTGTCTCTTTGCCTAGAATAGGTAAAGAACTTTTGCGCCCCATTGGTGCTTAAGAAGTGGTAATTTTCGTGGATAGTAAAATCGGGTTCAAGTCTTTCTGGCAATTGCTCGAGGGCGCTTTCTATATTAGCCTCACTAAGTAAGTTTTCTGCATAGTTAAGAATTGCATTTTCTTTTTGTGTACGTGTGGCGTAGTATCCACCGCCATCTATGTAAATGGAAAGCAAGCTCATGAGGGGAAAAGAGTCCTTAAAAACGCATACCTTATTTTTGGTAATAATTTGAAAGTAAACCGTGGCAGTGTATTCATAATCTCCAACCACTGAGAATCTAAATCTATCTTTTGAGGCAGTATCAGAAAAGAAAAAGTAGGCCGAAGTATCCATCCAAACTTTTACTGGAATAGGCCTTTCTACATACTTTGCAAATTTAACCATTTTGGATTTTCCATGGTATTTAGAAAAGTTATTATCGGCCGAATTTGGCGAGTCGAGTGGGGTAGATAAAAAAGAGGGCATATCCATCGTGCAAAAAGCAGATAGGGGCAGAAAAAGGATACACGAGAGAAGAAGGTTTCTAAGGCACATTGTTTTTCTATGTTTTATATAGGTTTGTTTATTTGAGCCATCAAAAGTAGTATTAATGGGATAGTTGGGGAGTCACATTTATTATTCGGTTGGATAAAGTCATTTTTCGGAGGATTTTGAGGTAAAAGGATAAATAGGTTAAAAGCGTTCAAAAAATTCTTAATAATTTGATTACTTTGTAGAAAAGCAGGTAGGTATGGTAAATTATAATCCCAAAGATTGGTTTGGACTAATATTTAAGTTTCATAAGAGTGATACCTTTAGGCAGCTTTTTTGGGTAATCATTTGCATTGCTATTTATTCATTTGCCTTAGCCTATCTTGAAATTGAAGTTTTGGGATTAAATTTTAAATCTACAGCTGCATTACACTCTGTATTGGGCTTTGTATTGTCTATTTTATTGGTGTTTAGAACCAATACGGCCTACGATAGGTGGTGGGAAGGCAGGAAATTGTGGGGTACTTTGGTGAATGACTCACGGAGTTTGGCCTTGAAATTAAGCAGTGTTAAGGAGGTTCGGGCGCACCAATTGTATCCAGAAATTATAAAATGGATGAGCATGTATCCGCATGTGTTGGCCCATCATTTGCGCAATTTGAAATTGAAAGATCCTGCTGTACCAGAAACGGTTCACCAACCCATGTTTATAGAAGGCAAGATTTTGGGCTGTCTGAACCAATTAAGAAGTGAAGGGGTTTTGAGCGACCATCAAATACTGTGGTTAAATAGTGAGATTAAGACCTATTCGGATGTTTGTGGCGCATGCGAGCGTATTAAGAACACGCCAATTCCGTATAGCTACAGTTTGTTTTTAAAGAAATTTATTTTTGTATACATCATCACCATGCCCTATGGCTTTATACGTGAATTTGGATATGGTGTTACCTTGGCGGTAAGTTTTGTGTTTTATGTTTTGGCAAGTTTAGAGTTGATTGCTGAGGAGATTGAGAATCCTTTTGGAACAGATGCCAATGATTTGGAGTTGGATCAAATGGCTAAAAATATTGAGCGAAATATAAAAGAAGTGGTTCATTATGTTCCAGCTCAAGACTAACCTTTTGCCCAAAGATGGAACGGCGCAGTATGTGCCCCAATTTTTGGATGTTACTGAGGCTAGTTTATTCTATCATTTGCTTTTGGAAGAGGTAGATTGGCAACAATACGACATACGCATTTTTGGCAAGAAGTTGGCTCAGCCCAGGTTAACCGCATGGTATGGAGATAAGGCTTATTCCTATTCTGGAATTCGTTTGGAGGCAAAGGCCTTTAGCAAGTCATTGTTTGATTTAAAACAACGCATTGAGGCGCATTGTTTAGCGGAGTTCAACAGTGTTTTGTTGAACCTATATAGGCATGAAAAAGATGGCATGGGCTGGCATGCAGATGATGAAAAAGAATTGGGTTTAAACCCAGTAATTGCTTCATTGAGTTTGGGCACAGAACGTGTTTTTGAAATAAAGCATAAAACCGAACGAGGCTTGAAGTATAAATTACCTTTGCAAAGTGGCAGTTTATTGGTAATGCGCGATACCATGCAGCACCATTGGCTGCATGCGGTTCCAAAATCTACGCGACCTTGTGGTGCGCGAATCAACTTAACCTTTCGAAAGATTTTGTAAGGGCACTTTGCGCCCAAGACAGGCACCAAGAACATTACAGAAGGCAGTATCAAATTAACTTCACTTAGGAGGCAATAGTTGCAAATAATTACTGAGGAGAAAATCTCCTCAGTAATTTATAAATCCATAGCTGTGGCAACTAATTCTGCCACATCTTTCACTTCAATTTCTGCTTCTTTATTGTGATGTTTAATACCATCACGCAGCATGGTCATGCAGAAGGGACAAGCAGCAGCAACCACTTTAGGTTGGGTTTCTAGCATATCATCTGCCCTTTCAATATTTACTTCTTTTGCTCCCTCTTCGGCCTCTTTAAACATTTGTGCACCACCCGCGCCACAGCACAATCCATTTTCTTTGCTGCGTTTCATTTCTACCAAAGCGGCATCTAACTTTTCTATGATTTCTCTTGGCGCTTCATAAATATTGTTGGATCGACCCAAATAACAGCTATCGTGGTAAGTAATGCGTTGTCCTTTAAATGGTCCACCTTGGATGCTTATTTTGCCTTCCTTCAGCAATTGGTTGATAAGGGTTGTATGGTGCAATACTTCATAATTTCCACCCAAGCTTGGGTATTCATTTTTGAGGGTATTGAAACAATGCGGACATGCAGTTACTATTTTTTTGATGCCATAAGCATTGATGGTAGCTATGTTTTGCATAGCCATCATTTGGAATAGAAACTCGTTTCCAGCTCTCTTAGCTGGGTCTCCGGTGCAGGCTTCTTCTGTTCCTAAAATAGCAAATTTAAGTTGGGCGGCATGTAAGATTTTGGCCACTGCTTTGGTTATTTTTTGTGCGCGCTCATCGAAGCTCCCTGCGCAACCTACCCAAAACAAGATTTCTGCTTCTTCTCCAGCGGCCACCATATCGGCCATAGTACGTACTTTAAATTCACTCATAAACGCCAAGTTTTGTTTATAAGGCAAATATATCCGAATGATTTGAATTTGAAAGTAACTGGAATTAAAAAAGTAATAGATCGGA
>JBILVK010000038.1:0-24757 GCA_044370475.1 Bacteroidia bacterium | reverse complement strand
CTTTTTCCAACAACCTCGGATGAGCTGTATCCAGAAAGCGTTTCAAACCCCTGATTCACTTGAAAGATTTTGCCATCTACCTTTCGTGTAAGCAAAATGGCATGGGGAGATTCATTGAAAACCTTAAAATACTTTTCTTCTTGCACTGCAATCTCGCTCAATAACCTCCTATTTATCATAACAACAATGGAGAAGGTTAATAGCACAAAAATAAACACAAAAGAAAAGATAACATAGGTTTCAAATGGTCCAGATTTGAAGTAGTTTAGGTTGTCATGTTGGTAACAAAAGAACTCAATTATTCTTGATAGGTTTACCAATAGATAGAGAGAAAATACAATGGCAATTCCATTGGTATACCTTCTTAAACTTTTAGATAATCTGAAATAGATTAGATAAAGAATTTGAAGACAGATGATGGCAAAAATAGTTGAAATATTAAGGTTTCTAATGGCAAGGTTTGGAGAATAATAAGTAAACCAAACTTGAACGACTAAATAGGAAACAATCAAAGTAATATTGAACTTAAAGGATTGTTTTTGGTTAAAAAATCGCTCAAATGCAAACAGTATTAACATGGTTCCACTTAATGAAAGGAAATTTGAAACCACTATGGACAGAAAATCTGGAATATACCCTCTTAGAAAAACCAGAATTAATGTGATCAACTGCATGATAAAATCAGCCAGCGCAAATCCAATTCCTCTAAATTTATTGCGATTAGAATACCATAGCGAGGCTATCACAAAGATGCTCGCAGCATTTATTAGGGTGTAAATGAAGAATATGGTCCTTAGATCCAAACTCATAACTGAACTACCTTTTCCTATTCTAAAATAATCAAGGGCAAGTTATGAAATGGGGATTTAGCAAATACTGATTTTCATCACTTTTAGAAAAGATTTACAAAGGCTTGACTTATCCCTCAAGAATTTTTTGCATATCATGCAGTTGTTTGTACAATCCGTCTTTTTGCATTAACTCAAAGTGCGTACCAGTTTGTACAATGCGGCCTTTTTCTAAAACCACTATCATATCTGCTTTATGAATGGTGCTTAACCTGTGCGCAATAACAATGGTGGTGCGGTTTTCCATAATATTGTTAAGTGCTTCCTGAACCAATCTCTCGCTAGCAGTATCTAGCGCACTTGTTGCCTCATCTAGAATAAGAATATCTGGATTGGTATTAATAGCCCTTGCAATGCTAAGCCTCTGTCTTTGTCCACCACTCAGCTTATTTCCCCTATCACCAATATTTGTTTGATACCCTTTTTCTGTTTGAACAATAAACTCATGTGCATTGGCAACTTTTGCTGCCTGCTCAATTTGTTGCACAGATAGCTGTGTTTTACCAAAAGCAATATTGTTCTGTATGGTATCATTAAATAGGATGGACTCTTGTGCAACAATGGCCATAGTAGCTCTTAAAGGCAAAATTTTAAGGTTTTTAATGTTTACACCATCAATCAATACTTCACCTTCTATGGGGTCGTAAAAACGCGGAATTAAATCGGTTAAAGTTGATTTCCCACTTCCAGATGGACCTACCAATGCAATGGTTTTGCCTTTTTCAATGGTTAAATTAATGTTCTTTAGCACATAGTCATCCGAATATTTGAAGCTTACATTTCTGAATTCAATTTTTTGGTTCAGACCGTGAATGTCTTTTGCATTTGGTGCTTCTACAATTACTTCTTCGCTTTGCAAAACTTCGTTTACACGGTCTAAAGAGGCTAGCCCTTTTTGCATGTTGCTATAGGCAGTAGAAAATGATTTTGCAGGGGGAAGTATTTGTGTAAAGACACCAATGAATAAAATGAATGCTTCGGCATTTAATCCTGCATCTCCAGATAGAACAAGCCTGCCGCCATACCATAAAATAAAGGCCAAAACCAATACACTCAATGTTTCTGATAGAGGAGATGAGCTATCGCTGGTGCGGTTGCTAGCAATATTAATTCTGGTGTATGCCTGGTTTTCTTTGTTAAACCTGCGCATAAAAAATTCTTGTGAGTTGAAGGCCTTTATAATTCGAATGCCCATTAGGGTTTCTTCGTACAACGACACTAAATCTCCAAATTTTGCCTGACCTCTTTGCGAGTATTTTTTCAGCATTTTACCTACTCTGCCTATTAGGATGCCCATGATGGGTAGGGTAACAAATACGATTAGGGTTAATTGCGGGCTAATTAAAATTAAAGAACCCAAGTATATTACAATAGTTAATGGCTCTTTAAATAATGCCTCTAATGAGCTCATAATGGCAATTTCAATTTGGAGGATATCACTGCTCATGCGGCTAATTAAATCGCCCTTTTTCTCTTCGCTAAAATAAGATAAGGGCAATACCAAAATATGCTTATACAGCGACTCTCTGAGATCACTTACCACGTTATTTCTTAGCGAAACCATGAAAAACAATGCCAAGTAGCGAAACAGATTTTTTAGAAATATAGTACTAACAAGTAATCCGCAAATAAAAATTAAGGCAGATTCTGGACCTTCAGTTCTAATTAATTCTGATAAATAATAGCTAAAGTAATTATTTAAACTGGATGCGTTTAAGCTGAGCTCTGGTTTGGTTAACACCAAGGCTGTTTTGCCAAATAACAATCCAAGAAATGGGAAAATGAGGGCAATAGAAAATAAGCTAAAGATGATGGAAAAAATATTGAACAAAACATTTAATGCCGCCAGCCCTTTGTATGGTTTTGCATAAAGCAAAAATTTAATATAACCTTTCATTTACCGAGCAAATATCACAATTTTATAGATAATTTAACTTTTACTTTTCATATTTATGAAGGTATTTCTCATACAGCTTCACTTGATCGTTTTTTAAATCAAGTTCTTCGCCATCTAAAAATGCCATGGAAATGTAACTAGATTTCATGTCTAATAAATCTCCATTGCAAAGGAGAATGGATGCAATTTTACCTTCTTCCAAACTTCCAATTTGTTTGTCTACACCCATTATTTTTGCGGGTGTTAAGCTAATTGATGTAAGCGCCTCTTCTCGGTTCAGACCGAATGCAGAGGCTGTGCCTGCAATGTAGGCAAGGTTGCGTGCCTCCCAGCTTCCTTCATTGGAAATGGCTATTTGAATTCCCGCATTTTTTAGTTGGCTAGGAGTTTGGTAAGGCTGGTCTATGGCTTCTGCATTGCGAGAGGGCAATCTATGTATATTGCCTAAAACAACAGGAATTTGGCTTTTTACCAATAGATCTTTAATAAGGTATGCATCGCTTGCACCTACCAAAACCAGTTTAATTTGCGGATAATTTTGTTTAAAAAAGTTAATCGACCGTATTAAACTTTTGGCATCATTGGCATGAACATATAAATTCATTTGGCCATTTAGAACCTTTCTCATGGCTTCTAAGCGGGCATTAAAGATTGTATTTTCTAGCGAAATATATTGTTGGGCTTCAGCCAAAAAGTTGCTAAGCAGCAAAATGTTTTTTTCACCTTTGTTTTCCTCTTCGTCATTAGACAAAGGAACAAATGGCCAATTTAAATGAATGCCATCATCCGTTTTTACTGCGGCATCTTCCCAGTTATCTCCTTTGGTTTTCATTAGACTACTAGAGCCACTAATGATGCCTCCTTGAGGCACAACTTGGGTGTACAAAATGCCGTTAACTAAGGCCGTAGGTAAAATTTTAGAGTCGGTGTTATAAGCAATTAAGGCCCTTACATTAGGGTTTATTTCTCCTTGTTCATCATAATCTCTGGTGGCTCTTACCGCATCAATTTCATTTAATCCCATAATATTATTCATGCCAATTAAGGCAGGATAAATATGCTTACCAGTGGCATCAATAACACGGGCATTTTTATAGAGATTTTTGAGTTTGGGTCCCACCTCTTTTATTCTCCCCATCTCCATCACCAGAACGCCTTTCTCTATCACTTCTCCATTGCCAACATGTATGGTACCATTGCTTATAATGGTGGTGGTTTTTTGTGCAAAAACACTCAAGGTACTCGCGCACAAAATCAATATTATATTAAATAGTTTCATCATTACTTCTCTGTTTTAATCCTCACAATGGTAATCCACATCAATTTCTGAGACCTTCTTTTCTGCCTTTTCTCCATTCTGTTTAGCCAGAATCATTTTCTGAATAATGCGCATTCTTTCTTGTTGTATACGCTCGCGTTGTAACAAGTCCTTTTTACGGTCAAAATAACAAACCCCATCTACCAGAGTCATTTCTGCCTTAGCATCAATGCTCAAAGGATTGTGCGACCATAACACCAGGTCGGCATCCTTGCCAACTCTTACACTTCCCGTGCGCCCATCAAGGTGCAACATTTTAGCCGGATTTAAGGTCACCATTTTCCATGCATCCATCTCACTTATGCCTGCATATTTTATAATTTTTGCAGCCTCTTGATTTAACCTTCTACCCATCTCTGCATCATCACTATTTATGGCAGTAACAATGCCCATTTTATTAAGAATGGCAGCGTTTTGAGGTATAGCATCAACTACCTCATATTTATAGGCCCACCAATCGGCAAAAGTACTCGCACTGGCTCCATGCTTTTTCATTTTATCAGCCACTTTATAGCCTTCCAAAATATGCGTAAAAGTATTCACTTTAAACTTCATGCTATCTGCCACATGCAGCAACATATTAATTTCACTTTGTACATAACTGTGGCAACTTATATACCGCTTCTTATTTAGTATTTCGAGCAAAGTTTCCATTTCCAAATCCACTCGTGTAGCAGCAGGGTCCAGCTTTTTAAGCTTTTCATATTCTCGCGCCCTAATAAAAGCATCGTAATAAACCTGCTCAACTCCCATCCTTGTTTGCGGAAAGCGCCCTGTTTCAGCACCCCAATTACTCTGCTTCACATTCTCACCCAAAGCAAATTTGATATACCCATCTGCATCCAAAATTTTTAATTGTTCAGGCGCCATTCCCCAACGCAATTTAATTAGACTGCTTTGTCCGCCAATGGGATTGCATGAGCCATGAAGCTGCTGACAAGCCACAACGCCACCGCTGAGTTGCCTGTAGATATTGATGTCCTCAGAATTTACAACATCGCCAATTCTTACCTCAGCAGTTATATTTTGCGTACATTCATTCACTCCCCGATATATCCCTATATGCGAATGTTCGTCAATGATTCCGCTGGTTAAGAATTTTCCCTTGGCATCAATTTCCTTGGCATTAGCCAATTTTAAACCCTTGCCAATTGCAACAATTTTGCCTTTACTTACGGCAACATCTGTCTCATACAAAACGCTATCCTGTTCGTTGGTCCATACAGTTGCCCCCTTAAAAATGAAGTTCTCCGCCACAGGTATTGCCTCATTTCCATACTCCGTAAAAGGAAAAATGACCTTGCCAACGCTATCTAATTTATTGGCCAATTCTTTTTTCTTTTCGGTTCGAACCGAATCGCGTTTGAATGTGATGTTTTTACTTGATCCATCCGGAAACACTGCAGTTCCATTGATTTCTAACACTTCATTGGTTTTGTGATCAACAGCACTGACCCATGCATTTACCCTTAATAATTTATCGCTGCTTTTATGCTCTTTAAAAGTCATGCTGTATAAATCACCAAGCTCCTTGATGCTAACTTTCAAACTGTCTTTGCCAAATAAATTGGCCTCCAATTGCTGCTTATTTTCTTTTAACACCAAATAGGTTGGCGCTAGAAATCCAGAAAAACTAGCTAGGTAGGTTCCGGCAATTACATATGATTTACTAGGCTTAACAAGATTTTGTTCTCCTAAAATCCAATGCTCCTCAATACTTGCGTCCTTGTTAAAAATGGAGTCATCACAGATAAAAAAATTAGCCAAATATCCAGGTTTTAGATACCCAATTTGCTTATCCATTTTGAGCCAATTTGCTGGCGTAACCGTTAATGCATGCAAAGCGTTTTCTTCACTTAAGCCTCTATCAATGGCCTTCCTAATATTTTTTAGAAAAGTGTTAGCATCTGCACAACCGCTAGCAGTTATGGCAAATGGAATGTTTTTTGAAGCTACAATGGCCAAATTAGAAGGGGCCATTTCCCAATGCTTTAAATCTCCAAGGTTCACATTCATGGCGTCGAAAGCGTCTTCTACCTCAAAGGGCTTCGGAAAGTTAACAGGTATAATGAGAGGCATTTTACTTGCAGCAATTTCATCAATCCGCTGATACTCGTCGCCATTCCCTTTTATGTAATAAGTCTGCTTAAACTCCTGACCAATTTTTGCTGCTCTTAAAACAGCAAGTTTGTTTTCTACTTCAAACGTGGCTGGGAAGTCTTTGCCAGATTGATAATTCTCAAAACCCAGATTCAATTCACCCTTATTTTTTGCATGCCAATTCATGTCGTAATAGGTTTGCCTTATTAAGGCAATTACTCCCATCATAGAGCTTGGATAGTCTTGCTTGCTGCTGCCTTTATTGAAGCTCAAAGCGTTGCCTGCTTTTGCTTGTAAAACCATTTTTTGCTCATGATTTTTACCTGTTAACACCAAAGTGCTGGTGCCTCTAAACAATCCATCTTGCACAGAGCTTAAAGTAGTTCCAAAACCAGCAGATAAATAGAAATTACCTTTCTTTTCATCTACCACAAAATGATCAACTGCATTTACTTGGGGTCTAACGGCATCATTCCAAGAATAAGCGCCTTTTGTATTGTTGGTATATTGCTGATTTTTGTTCGATTGGTTCAAAGGAATATGGATTCCATAATTGCTAAATACGTCTATGAAAGAAGGATACACAAATCGCCCTCTTCCTTCAATTTTTCTTGCGCCTTTGGGTACTTCGAGCCCTTTGCCTAGTTTTTCTATTTTGCCGTCTTTTATGATTAAGGTGGCATCTTGTATCATGGTTTTTGGGTCAACCTGAATGTTTACATGTACCAAAGCGATATAGTCTGGACGTTTATCGGCCGGACCATTATTCGGAAATGTAGTTTGAGCATGTAGTCGGCCAAAAAGAAGGAGTATAAGAGCTAAAATGTAGTATGTAGGTTTTAATTGCATATGTGCTTTCTTGTTTTAATAGAGCCAATGCGTGAATTATCCCGCATCATCTCTATTGTACGCAATTTAAAAGAATATTTCATTTTTAAAACAACCCCCAATATTTTTAAAATACCCTGATGTATCGTATGTTTGAAGAGTTCCATGGATTTACTATCTGAAATTAATTTTAAGTTTAAGCAAGGCAACGCCATTGTCAAGATCATTCTCATCAATGTACTGGTGTTTTTGGCCTTTGCTTTAACGGGCTTGGTACTGTTTTTATTCAATTTGAATAACTGGCAAGCTATTGCCCTTAAGTTTCTGATGTTGCCAGCTTCTATTGGCAATTTGGCCATGCAGCCTTGGAGCTTATTTACCTATATGTTTTTGCATGATGGATTTTTCCATTTACTTTTTAACATGTTATGGTTGTATTGGCTTGGAAACCTCTTTCAACAGTATTTAGGGAATAGTAAAACCTACCAAGCATACATTCTAGGTGGCTTATTTGGAGGCATTATTTATATTATCTCTTTTAACCTATTCCCCGCTTTCTCTAATCAGGTAGAATACTCATACGCATTGGGCGCCTCCGCAGGTGTTTTGTCTATAGTTATTGCCACTGCCACTTTGTTGCCAGACTATCAAGTTTCATTGCTATTATTGGGTCAGGTTAAATTAAAATACATTGCACTCGTGTCGGTATTCCTCGATTTAATTAGCATTCCCAATGGAAATGCGGGCGGACATATTGCGCACATTGGCGGGGCTGCTTTTGGCTATTTATTTATCAAATTAATTTATAGTAATAGTCCATTTGCCAATGGAGTAGATAAGTTGTTTAATGGCATAGAGAATTTATTTAAGGCAAAGCCAAAAGTTCAAGTTTACCACAAAGGGAAACCAAGTAAGCCAAGTTCATCCAGTAAGCCCAATCAACAACAGATAGACCTAATTTTAGATAAGATATCAAAAAATGGTTACGAGAGCTTGAGTCAGAAAGAGAAAGAAATTTTATTTAAAGCAAGCAAGGACTAACATGTATTTTCGCATATTTAATTATATCATTTTAGGCTTAAATGTCCTGCTTGGAATCTCTCTTATTCTTGGGGTTTTATCACCCTATTTCTCACCCAAGGATTTCTGGTATATGGCCTTTTTTGGTTTGGCCTTTCCCTTTGCATTTGCCTTAAATTTTGTAGTGCTCGTGTTTTGGCTGATCAAAAAAAGCAAATTTGCGTGGGTTTCGTGTCTGGCTATTTTATTATCACTTTCCAATGTTCCTGCCTTTATTCAGGTAAATGAAAAAATGGCTCCTAAGGAGTTAGCTCCCAAATTGCTTAATGTGATTAGCTTCAATACTCATTACATGGGTGCTTATGACTATAAGGGAGGAGACTCCTCTTTCTTCTTTAACATGTTAGATACCTTGCAACCAGATGTTATTTGTTTGCAAGAGTTTGCCAATTTGGGAGGTAATTATGAAAAGCCCATGTTTAAGAAGTTTTTTAAACAATACAAGTCATATGCCAATGTAAATGCCGATTTATTAAATAGTTCTTTCCCAACGGGCTATGGTGTATGTATTTTTTCTAGATACCCAATTGTAAAAAAGGGTTTTCTTGAGCTAGAGAATCAGAATTCAAACCTTACAGTGTACGCTGATATTTTGTTTGGTGGCGATACCATTAGGGTAGTAAACACTCACCTTAAATCTATCGTTTTTGATAAAGAGGATTATAAGACTATTGAGACATTAAAGGATGCAGAACAAGGTCCAGAAACCTATCAAATGCGTAGAATAGTAGCCAAGCTTAAATATGCATTCTTATACAGAGCAAAGCAGGCAGAAAAAATTAGAGAGAAGCTCCTAGATTGCCCACATAAGATTATTCTTTGTGGAGATTTTAACGACTCTCCCACTAGCTATTCGTATCATACCATTAAGGGTAACTTAAAAGATGCTTTTATGGAGGCTGGTAAAGGGATGAGCAGAACTTATATTGGTAAAATGCCTAGCTTTAGAATTGATTATATTTTACACGATCAAAGTTGGAATAGCTACGATTATAAAACCAATACCCTCAACTTTAGCGACCATAAAATGATAAGTTGTAAAATAGCAATTCCTTAGTTATTTGGCCGCTGGCATAGGTGTAAACTTCCTAATATTGTAAGTGAAAGTTAGCATGAAATACCTGTTTAGTACATTAGACCGGGTATCTTCAATATAGGTTTCGGTAACAGTTCTATTGATGCTATTGTTCTGATCCAATAAATCAAATACAGATAATTTTACTTCGGCCATTCTTTTGTAGAATTTATAGGCTACACCTGCATTCCATAAAAAGAAATCTTGGTTAAAATCTCCGCCTAAACCTTGGTAATTGGTATAACTAATATCCGAATTAATGACCCAAGATTTGGTAGGCATGATGTTCACCTTTAGATTGGATGTATTAATAAAGTAATTGTTGTTTTGGCTTGAAAGCACAGTGTTTTTTACCAAATTTATATTGCCATTGTGACTTAAAGTAAAATCTATTTGTTCGCTAATATTGCTTCCAATAACTACACCTCCGTTTATATTAAAGGTATTGGCAAAATTGGCTAATTGATTTACCAATCCAGGAACCTTGCTGTAGTTTAATCCTAGGTTCAAGTTTACATTGCTTTTAATTGGTTTTACTGGAATTCCATAGGTAAGAAAGCTGCGTGCATTAATATTTCCACTGAGGTTTAAGGGTTGTGAAATTTGAGCACCTCTGCCCAAAACCATGCCATTTGAAAGCACTGAATCTTTGGTTGCAGTATAGGTGCTATTGGCTATATAATCATTGGTAAAGGTTGCCATGGCAAAGATGAAAAAGCTTTGAGAATTATGCCAATTATTGCTGCCATAGCGTGTTAAAAAAGTTTGAGAAAATTCTTGCTTCAAATTTGGATTTCCTGCACTCAACAACAATGGATTTGAGTTATCAATTACATTTTGGAGCTGAGTAACATTTGGATTATTGGTATTGGTTCTATAAAACATCCTCAAAGTTTTGCTATTACTAAACTTATATTGGTAGTTAATATTTGGTAGCCAGTTCATATACCCTTTTTCAAAGGTTCTATTTTGAGGGTAGGTTTGTAGACTATTGATGGTTAAATACTGATGTGTTACTCCAAAGGTTAAGCTATATTTTTCCTTATTTATATTTACACTCGCATTAGACCTATGTGTAGTAATGATATTGTCAAAAGTGTTGCTTAATAAGGTGTCTATGGTGCTGTATTCATTGTTTACCGAATCGTATTTATTGGTAAATTTTTCTGATAGGTTGGTATTATAAGATAAAGCGTAACTCAATTGCAATTGTGCCGTTTTGCTGAGGGGTTCTGTATACGTAATGTTTTCTGCATAGGTATTACTGGTTGTCTCAGATTTGCTTTGTTGTTTAATACTTCTTTGATTTATTTTATTGGCAGTATCAATTTCAAATATATCAGAATACTGATTGGTCTCGTTGGTACGTTTGTTTAAATCGTGACTAACATTTAAACTTATGGTTCTGCCTACTTTTTCAAATTTATGTCTAAAGAGCAAATTGTTGCCAATGGAATAGCCTTTATTTAAGGGGTCTTTATGCGTTAAAGTTGCGTTAAGCAATGTGTCGTTTACACTATTAGATGCATATTGGTCGCTTATATTTTGGTTATTTTGAAAGCTAAATTTTGGGGTATAAATTAAGGCATTTGAAGAATCGAAGGTATGCTCCAAACGCAGGTTAAATCGGTTGTTAAAATTGTTTGTTTCACTGCCTGTGCTATCAGAATACAATTGTCTTGTTTCTGCATTGATAAGAAAATTTCTATTGGTAATTTGGTTTGTTAGTGTTTTACTGTTGTTAAAAAAATAGCTGCCGCTCACATTCGTTTTCTTACCCCATTTATCTGCGTAATTAAAGCCAATAGAATTTGTGGTGCTTATTCCATTTTGTTGTCCAACCATAAAATTAGACATGTCTCCTCCAGAACCTGGTGGCCTATAACCACCTCTTCCACTTCCACCACCTCCCATAGGCATTCTTGGGGCACTGGCATTGCCACCAAACAAATCTTGCATGGAGAAATTTTGTTGGTTTATGTTATTAGACATGCCTAGAATGGTAATTCGTCTATCGCCATTAAATAGGTTGATATTGCCTCCAGCTTGGTACCTATCATTGGTTCCATCCCCTGCATACAATTTGCCAAACGTACCATTGTTTCTCCCTGATTTGGTGGTAATGTTCATGGTTTTATCTGTGTTGCCATCGTTAAATCCAGTAAACTGTGCTTGGTCGCCCAAACGGTTAAAAACTTGTACCTTGTCTATTATTTCCGCAGGCAGGTTTTTCAGGGCCATGTTTGCATCATCTCCAAAGAACTCTTTTCCATCTACCAATATTTTTTTTACATCTTCACCTTGCGCCTTTACTGTTCCATTTTCAATGGTAATGCCAGGCATTTTTTTAACTAAATCCTCGGCCGTTGCATCTGGATTTACCTTATATGCCCCAGCGTTGATGCTAGTGGTATCACCTTTTTGCTCCACCCTAATTTGATTGGCTTCAATTTTTACTTCTTCTAAGGCATTATTGCTTTTTTCTAAAAAGATTGCTCCCATGTACTTGTCGGCAAACAAAACCACACGTAAATTTTTATTTTTCTGTCCAACCGAGCTAAAGCTAATATCATAAGTATCTGGCAAGAGATTGCTTACCTGAAATAAACCTTTTTCATTGCTAGCAGTTCCAGAAACAACCTTAGTTCCTTTTTTAATGGCAACGCTTGCGCCAACTATAGGTTGCATGGTTTCTTTTTCAAAAATCTTACCACTTAATTGGAAATTTTGTGAAAGCCCCCAAAAGGGAAGGAGTAATAATAATACTAAAAGAGAAGCGCTGTTGTTTTTCAAAATCATCTGTAGAATAAGTGCCCAAAGGTGCAATTTGTTTTGATAATTTTTTTTCAAAAAGGTTTAATGCAGCTAATATTTTTTTTTCTAATTTTTGCCCAATTGATAAAAAGTTAATTATGTTTGCTCCGTCTTTAGGGGTGCCAATAGCAACTAAGTTGTTAGAAAGCTGAGATCAAACCCTCGGAACCTGAACAGGATAATGCCTGCGAAGGAAAAAGAAAGTCAAACCTAGTAGAGCTCTTGCTTTATGTTTGACGCTATTTTTGGTTTTTCCTTTCCGGGAAATTTTTGATCGACAAGCCGCCTCTGCTTGTCGTTTTTGTTTCTATTAACCGGATTTTATATGAAAAATTTCTTTTCTATTTTAAGCATTGGCTTTTTATCAGTAATGGGCGCTTTGGGTCAGACCGACACCAGTGGACTTAAGAGAGATATGCAAGAGTTGGTAGTCTCTGCCATTAAAGCCTCAAAAAACACGCCTGCCAGTTTTACCACTCTTAGCAGCAAACAATTACGTAAGTTATATTATGGGGCCGACATTCCAACGGTGCTTCAAGTAACGCCCTCCATCAATGCGTATAGCGACAATGGAACCGGAATCGGTTATAGTTTTTTTAGGTTAAGAGGAATGGATCAAACACGCATAAATACTACCGTTAACGGCATTCCTGTAAACGATCCAGAGAACCAAGGGGTGTATTTTAACAATTTTGCCGACTTAGCAAGCAGTGCAGAAAACATTCAAGTGCAAAGAGGAATTGGCACAAGCACCAATGGAACCTCTGCATTTGGCGGCAGCGTAAACATACAAACACGCAACTTAAGCGAGCTTCCGAGTGCTAATTTTTTTACAGGTTTTGGCTCATTTGGTTCTAGTAGGTTAACTGCAGAAGTGCAAACAGGTTTACTCAATAAACATTGGATGTTTTATGCAAGATTGGGACAGGTTAAAACCGATGGATACCGCACCAATAGTGGATCTATATCACAATCATATCAATTTAGTTTGGGTTATTCAAGCCCAAGGTCATTGCTAAAATTTAATTTTTTTGGAGGCAATGCCGAGAGTCAATTAGCTTATGTTGGATTAGACAAAGCTACCTTTGATGCCGCGCCTCGAAGCAATAGTTTTGTGAACAATGAAATGGATGCCTTTAAGCAGTATTTTAATCAGGTTTCTTATACCTTTCAATTGAGTGCCGGACAGTCTTTAAATGCCTCAATGTATTTTGTGAAAGGTGTGGCTCCTAAGTTTCAATATTTAGCAGAAGGGTGGTACACGTTTGATGCTTTAAACATGCTTTCAACACCCTATTTTATTAGTGCTTCAGGAGATTCTGTTTATCCTGGAAATGTGATGACTTCTTATTGTTTAGACCAGCAAAATATTGGTGGATACATGAATTACCAATTGCATGTTGCTGGCTTAGAATTTACAGCAGGTATACATGCTAATAGGTTTAAATCCGACCACAACATGCAAGTAAATTCGGCCAATTTTATTCCACCAAACATTAAACAAAATCACTTGGTTTATTTCAATACTGGCTATAAAAATGAAGCAAGTGCCTTTGCCAAGGCAAGCTATTCTCTGGGTGCCAACATGATTGTGTTTGGAGATGTTCAAGTTCGTTCAACAGAATTTAGATACCAAGGTAAGGACCTTGAATTTAGAAAAGAGTATGGCAAAGTAGAAGACATGAATTGGTTATTTGTTAATCCAAAACTAGGCGTAAAATTCGGTCTGAACCAAACCTTTGATTTGTACGCATTGGCTGGTTTTAGTATGCGTGAGCCAACCCGCTTCGATTACCTGCAAGACGATTTTGCTGTGCGCGATGTAAAGCAAAATGAGATTAAACCAGAGCAGGTAATAGACATAGAATTGGGGACAGATATTCATGGATTTGTTCAAGGAAAGATTAATTTGTTTATCATGGAATTTCAAAATCAAATTGTGGGAACAGGTACTTTAAACAACTTTGGCTATGCAGTAACAGGAAACGTGGGAAGAAGCCACAGACGTGGTGTTGAGGCAGATTTGAGTGCAAGAATTAACAATCATTTTTCAGCATGGTTAAGCTCTTCCGTGAGTGATAACCGCATCGATAAATTGGATCAGACCTATTATAACACAGACCTTGGGTCAGACCAAACCATACAGTATGGCAACACCACTTTGGCATTGAGTCCAAGCCAAATTCATAACCTCGGAATAGAGAGCCATTGGTTTAAAAAGCATATGCTTTTGGGAGCCTCCTTTCGTTATGTTTCAATGCAGTATTTAGATAATTCACAGAACAAGAATTTATCCTTGCCGGCCTTTCAAACACTTGATTTGCAAATTGGATTTAACGCGCAAAAAATTGCTAGATATGGTTTGCCAAATATGAATATTAGGTTAAACAATGTGCTCAATGCTAAGTATGCACCATCTGGAAATACTGGTGGATTTAATTCAATAGATAATAATGGAAATAGGGGACAACAAGCGCTTTATTTTCCAGCGGCTAGCACAAATGTGTTTTGCACCTTGAGTTGGTATTTGTAGCTGTTGCTTTTATTGGTTCACTACCAATAGCAGATTTTTCACTGGATTGCTTGCCACGTCTATCCTTTTAAGAATAGCATCTGCAGCATAACGTTGGGGCGCATTTACTTTGATGATTTGCTCTAAAGTTTCAACGGCTTCTTTTTGTTGACCCAATTTTAGGTAGGCCATGGCCAAATACCATTTGCTCATTTGAATCATTTCGTATTTGCGGAATAAAGTTGACGCATCTGCTAAATGCGTTGTAGCTAAATTTGCAAAATCAGATTTTAAGTAACAGATGCCTAAATAAAGGTTGTATAATCCCTCATCGTGAGCGCTTGGTTCGTAACGTTGAAACGCTTCTAAGGCCAAAGTATATTCACCTTCGTCGTACAATTTCATGGCTTGTGCCTGCAAACTTATGGTATCTGCAAAAGCAGGGTCGGTAGTCCAATAGTTCATGCACGGTTTACTATTGGCCTCATATAATTGCGTTAAAGTATCCTCTGGTGCTTTGGTTTGTTCGCTAATCACCCAAGCCGCCAAAAAGGAGAATAATACAAATACACAAATTGTTAAATACTTCATTAGCCTATAATTCCAAGTACAAATGTAGGTCTCAGTAATTCCTCCTATAATTAAATTATATAAGCATCCATTAAAGACGCTTTTTCTGCCTTAAATGTCCATTTTTGGAATTTTGACCCATAGTTGGCCTTAAATGCGACATTTTCTGGTGTTTTTTGCTGGGTACGATCGTTTAAATAGGCAAAACCGCAACTCGTCAATACGCTATATTATCTTTATTAAGCAATGGTTTCCAGTAGTTTCATTAGTTAAAATTTTACCAAACGCTTTTTAATCCTTTAATTTATCTCATTCATTAAAAGTTAAAAATTGGATTCTTGGCTCAAAATGGAAGAATGTCGCACTTATTGCTTTTTTGCCCTTGTATGACCTTTACAATATAGCCCCCAAATAGTACATGGCTTAGGGCTCCTAACTCCCATTTTGATACTTTTAGGGCATTAATTTGCCAGTATATTGTACTTAAAGTGTTGATAAGCAGACGTATATATTTCAATAGCATCCTTGCAATATTTCGGTTTGAACCAATCTCTATTTTTAAGTGTTATGCCGCCATTACTAAGAGAATCGCGAGTGCGACATTCAGTATTGGCTAAAAATTGTTCGCTGAGTTTTGTTTTTATAAAAGGCAAACTCAGATAAATTTCGTGTTTTTGTTGATTTTACAATTTTAGATGTCGGCAATTCAACCTACATTTGCATAATTTATACCTGATGGTAAATTAGGTAATTGAAATTCTAAAATAAAAACAGCTTATATATGCCAAAAGACAGCAGCATTCGTTCGGTACTCATTATTGGAAGTGGACCCATCATTATAGGTCAAGCATGCGAATTTGATTATAGTGGAAGTCAAGCCGCCCGCTCACTTAAAGAGGAAGGAATCAAGGTTATCTTGATCAATAGCAACCCAGCAACCATCATGACAGATCCTGTTACTGCAGATCATGTGTATTTGTTGCCATTGGTGCCAGAGTCTATTGAGCAAATATTGATAGAACACCAAATAGATGCAGTTTTGCCAACCATGGGTGGACAAACAGCATTAAACCTAGCTATTGAGTGCGACGAAAGAGGTATATGGAAAAAATACAATGTGCGCATGATTGGGGTTGATATTGCTGCCATTGATACGACAGAGAACAGAGAAAAATTCCGCCAAAAGATGATTGATATTGGCGTTCCTGTGGCAGATTCTAACGTGGCTAATTCGTTTTTAGAAGGTAAAGAAATTGCCCAACGTATAGGTTTTCCTTTGGTAATTAGACCTTCGTATACCCTAGGTGGAACCGGTGGTGGATTTGTTTGGGTGAAAGAAGAATTAGATGCAGCTCTACAACGTGGATTATCTGCTTCTCCAACCCATGAGGTATTGGTAGAAAAGGCAGTTTTCGGTTGGAAGGAATACGAGCTTGAATTGTTGCGTGATCAAAATGATAGCGTTGCCATCATTTGTACCATCGAGAATTTTGATCCAATGGGAATTCATACGGGAGATTCTATAACCGTGGCTCCTGCCATGACACTTAGCGATACGGTATTTCAACGCATGCGTACCATGGCCATACACATGATGCGCTCCATCGGTAATTTTGCAGGAGGTTGCAATGTTCAGTTTGCCGTGAACCCCGCAGATGAGGCCATTATCTCGGTAGAAATTAACCCACGCGTATCACGTTCTTCGGCCTTGGCGAGTAAAGCAACAGGTTATCCAATTGCAAAAATCGCTGCAAAGCTAGCCATTGGCTACCATTTGGATGAGTTGAAAAACCCAGTAACAAAAACCACTTCAGCCTACTTTGAACCCGCTTTAGATTATGTGATTGTAAAAATTCCACGTTGGAATTTTGATAAGTTCAAAGGTTCCAACAAAACTTTAGGACTTCAAATGAAATCGGTTGGAGAGGTAATGGGAATTGGAAGAACCTTTATTGAAGCCTTGCAAAAAGCCACACAAAGTTTAGAAATAAAACGCAACGGACTTGGTGCAGATGGTTTTCAGCAAAGAAATTTAGAGGATATTGTAGATAAATTAAAGAACCCAAGTTGGGATAGGTTATTTGCAGTAAAAGATGCACTGAGCCTTGGAATGCCTATTTCTTCGGTAGAAAAAATTACGCGCATCGACCGTTGGTTCCTTACCCAAATAAACGATATGGTGCGCTTAGAGAGCGATACCAAACGATTTAATTTAGCCACTTTGCCTAAGGAAATCATGATTGAGTTAAAGCAAAAAGGATACAGCGATATCCAAATTGCTTACCTCTTAGGCGGCGATACCACAGAAGATGAAGTGTGGGATTTACGCAAAAAAATGGGCATCCACCGCATCTACAAAATGGTAGATACCTGCGCAGCCGAATTTCCTTCACCTACTAATTACTTTTATTCAAGCTTCGATGGAGAAAACGAAAGTATCCCGAGCAATAGAAAAAAAATCATCGTTTTAGGCTCTGGTCCGAACCGAATTGGACAAGGAATAGAATTTGATTACAGTTGTGTGCATGGGCTTTTAGCCGCAAAAGAATCGGGCTTTGAAGCCATCATGATCAATTGCAACCCAGAAACAGTAAGTACAGATTTTGATATGGCAGATAAGCTATACTTTGAACCTGTATTTTGGGAAGCCTTAAGAGAAATTGTAGAGTTAGAAAAACCTGAAGGGGTAATTGTGCAATTGGGCGGACAAACAGCCTTGAAATTAGCTAGAAAATTAGAGCAGTTAGGAATCAAAATTATTGGAACCAGCTTTGCCAATATGGATATTTCGGAAGACCGTGGTAGCTTCTCAGACTTATTAAAGGAGTTAGATATTCCTTATCCAAATTATGGCGTGGCAGAAGATGCAGAAGAGGCCATTGTTGTGGCAAATAAAGTGGGCTACCCGGTATTGGTAAGGCCAAGTTATGTATTGGGCGGACAAGGCATGAAGATTGTGATTAACGATGAAGACCTTGAACAAGCGGTAATAGATTTATTGGGCGATTTGCCTGGCAACCGAGTGCTAATTGATCATTTCTTGGATAGGGCAGAAGAAGCAGAAATAGATTTGATTTGTGATGGAGACGATGCACATGTAATAGGCATGATGGAACATATTGAGCCTGCAGGTATACACAGTGGCGATAGTTCAGCGGTATTACCACCCTTTGCCTTGAGTCAGCATGTTCAAGATACCATGGAAGAATATGCCAGAAAGCTTGCCATTAAAATGAACATTAGCGGTTTGCTCAATATTCAGTTTGCCATCAAAAACGAAAAGGTTTATGTAATTGAGGCAAACCCAAGGGCCAGTAGAACGGTGCCATTCATTGCCAAAGCATACCAAATTCCATATATCAATATAGCTACTAAAATAATGTTGGGTGTAAATAAATTAAAAGATTTTACATTTGAGAGAAAGCTTGTGGGTTACGCAATTAAAGAACCTGTATTTTCATTCGAGAAATTCCCAGATGTTAACAAGGAACTCGGACCAGAAATGAAGTCAACCGGAGAGGCCATTAGGTTTATCAAAGATTTGCAAGACCCAGAATTCCGCAGGTTATACAAAGAGAAAAGTATGTATTTGAGTAAATAAAATCGCTTATGATGAAGACCAAGGCACTGTACCAAATTTTATTTTTGACCCTGCTTTTTGGGTTGTTTTTGAGCAACAATGCCTTTGGTCAGCGACCAAAAGTGGGTCTGGTTTTGAGTGGAGGAGGAGCAAAGGGGATGGCGCATATTGGCATCTTAAGAGCCATAGACAGCGCGGGTTTAAAGATAGATTATGTTACAGGAACCAGTATGGGTAGCATCATGGGTGCACTCTATGCAGTTGGCTATTCTGGTAGGCAAATAGACAGTATCAGTCAGACTTTAGATTGGGATGTACTTTTAACAAATAAACCAGCCTACACTGATGTGAGTATAGACGAAAAAGATGAGTATTCTAGGTATGCGGTTGAAGTAGGAATTAGAGATTTAAAGCCTCAAATTGGAACGGGTTTAATAGAGTCTGAAGAGCTGTGGTTAAAGCTTTCTGAAGTGTTTTTTCCGGTGTATGATGTGAAAGACTTTTCAAAGTTTAACATCCCATTTAAATGTGTTGCAACCGATTTAGGTTCAGGCAAAGCAGTAGTTTGGAGCAAAGGAGAAATTACCAAAGCCTTGAGATCAAGCATGGCAATTCCTAGTGTTTTTTCTGCTATTGATTATGAAGAAAAAATGTTGGTAGATGGTGGCATTATTAGAAATTTTCCGGTTCTAGATGCTAAAAATATGGGTGCAGATATTGTAATTGGGGTAAATTTATTTACAGGCTTAACTAAAACAAAGGACCTCAACACTGCCCTAGATATCATGTATCAAATTACTCAATACAGAGATGCAGAAGACCTTATCAAAGAAAAGCGACTTTGCGATTTATTGATAGAGCCAGAAGTGAGTCAGTACAGTGCTGGTAGTTTTGATGCTTCAGATTCTATTTCCAGAATTGGTATTGAGCTTGGCAAGGTTTATTATCCCTATTTTAAGCGCTTAGCAGATTCTTTAAACAGAATAAGTCCTGTGAAATACGACCCAAACAACCGTTTGCCTAGGAGGGATTCAGTAAAAATTGAATCATTTGATATTAAAGGATTGAGCAAAACAAGCAGAAGCATGCTCATTAATAAATTGAATATCAGAACGGGCAAAAGTTATACTGCTTCCCAATTAAATAGCAGCTTTAGATCGGCCTATTCTACTAGATATTATCATAAGGTAATTTATACCTTAGAACCCACTTCTGCCACTTTGGCCAAAATAAAATGTGAAGTGGTAGAAAATCCCTTGACAGCCCTCAAGTTAGGTTTATCCTTTCATTCCTTTACTGGCGCTTCTATTATTGCAAATGTTACGCAAAGAAATTTATTGTTTGATAAGTCGAGAACTATGCTCAAAGTTTCTATTGGTGAAAACATGAGAACTTTGGTTCAGCACAAACAGGCTCTTGGAAAAACCTTAAGAAATTTTGTAACGGTAGGCTATTTATTCGAAAGTTTACCTTTCCCAATTTATGACAAACAAACCTTGCACATCCAGCAGTTTTTATATCGTTTTAGTTTGAACCAAGTTGATGTTAATTATAAAAGACTAATTGGCGAAAACGCAACCATCGGTTTGGGAGTAAGCTATTTAAGCAGCTATTTTTCTCCCGATATTTCTGCAACAGGAAGCTTTAAAGGAAATATTAGAAATAACTATGCTTATTTAAATTATGAATCAAATACCTTAAATCGAAGGTTTTTCCCAACAAAAGGTTCGATAGTTAATCTTGAGTTAGGCTTAATGTTTAATAGAAGAGCAGATGTAGAAATTTTTAATGCAGATACTTCTATAGACATTTCGAGTTTGGTGCCTAAAAAGGAGTTTCAACGAATAAATTTTTATGCTGCTAAATATGCACGCATTTCCAAAAGGCTAACATCCATTCATTCTTTTAGCTTTTATGCTCAAAACAATTATACAAACTTCCTTTTCGACAATGTTTTTATAGGTGGAATTCAATTAATGTTTAATAACCAAGCAGTTTTTGCAGGATTAAAAGATGGGCAATTAACGAGCTCTTCTTTTTCTTCCATCCAATTAGGGGCTCAATACAGAGCAATAAATGAATTGTATGTAATTGGCCGAATTAATGGGGGTGTTTATGGATATTCAACCGATGAGAAAGTAATCGATCAGGAGAAAATAAGCGGAATTTTAGGTGGCTCTTTGGGATTAGGATACAATTTATCTCCTATGCCTATGGAGTTTACCATGATGTACTCACCACAGGTAAATAAAGTATACGGACATGTAAGAATTGGTTTTCTATTTTAGCTTGAGGGCTAATTAATCAAATAAATGATCTGGTTCTGGCACTTTAAAAACCAATTTATTGGTGCCAAAAAAGTTCAGAAAAATATTGATAAAAATAGCGAGAACGTTAGAAACTAAGGGTCCGTTTAACATGAGCCAATCACTTATAGATGGCAAATTCAACTGCCCTGCCAGGTTCGCAAACCATTCATTAGGGTGAATAAAGTGATCCATGACAAAGTTTACCAAGAGGTAAACCACAAAGGTGATCCCATATACCATTACATATTTTAACAGATATTTTTCATCTTCTTCTGTTTGATCTATATAGGTCCAGAATTTATTTAGGGTAAAGCCCACAAAAAAGCCCATGATGTATCCTATTGCCTTAGAAACAAGATTAAGTGCGGGATATTGCAATGAAATTAACCAGAATACACCCAAACTCACGCCTGCACTGGTTGCACCAACAATTCCAAATTTTAGAAATTTGCGGGCGGTAGGGTATTGCCTAAGCCATAACCTAAAATTTTGAATATGATGTAATACCATCTGGCCTCAAAAATAATTATTTACCTCCATACTTTTACCCATAAAGTAAACCATTATCGGCAAAGCTGAAAAATGATTTTTGCCCTATGATGATATGATCATTCACACAAATGTCTAAAAGCTTACCGCCATCCCTAATTTTTTTAGTAATATCTATATCTTGAATACTCGGATTTAAATTTCCTGAAGGGTGATTATGGCAAAGAATAATGCCACTCGCTAAATTTTCTAAGGCAATTTTGAAAATAATTTTTGGGTCAACCACCGTTCCAGCAACCCCTCCAATGCTTATGCGCTTGCGCCCCAGCACAATATTATTTCGGTTCAAAAGTAGAATCCAAAACTCCTCATGCCTATAATCTTCCATAAATGGCTCAAAATATTGAAAGGCATCTTGACTATTGGTAATTTTAACTATTTTCTTCGCTTCCTCCTCTCGGCGGCGCCTACCTAGTTCCAGCGCTGCATTCAATACAATAGCTTTGGCCGAACCAATGCCTTTTATGGTGGTGAGTTCCTTCAAACTCATTCTGCTTAGGTCTAATAAGCTGTGGTTGGCCAGTGTAAGTATTTGCTGACCCAATTGCAATGCGGAAGAATTTTTATTCCCACTTCCTATTAAAATGGCCATTAACTCGGCCAACGATAATGCAGACGCACCATGGTTCTGCATTTTTTCTCGCGGCCTATCGTCTTCCGCTAATTGCTTAATTCCTTGAAAAGGGGTATTTATTTGTTCCATCTTCCAAAGGTATTTTTCAACCGTGGCTTCTGCAAATTTTCCCCCGCCTTAAATCCAGTATCTAGGATTTATTCATCTAGCATTTTAACCAACAAAAAAAGCCACCCCTTGGGGCAGCTTTTTGTATCAATTGAATTGATGCTTATTTCTTTTTGGTTACTTTCTTAACTGCTGCTTTTGGTGCTGCTTTCTTAACAACCGCAACAACAGTACCTACTTTGTTTACCACTTTAGCCAATTTAGATTTTTGGTTGGCAGCTTTATTTTTGTGAATAATGCTACGTTTTGCCAATTTGTCTAACATAGAGCTAACTTCTTTCAGCAAAGCCTCTGCTTCACTTTTAACAGTGCTCTCGCGTAAACGTTTTGCTAATGTACGCGTAGTTTTAGCTTGGTAACGGTTACGTAAACGCTTAGTAGCGTTGTTTCTGATTCTCTTTTTTGCTGAGCTATGATTTGCCATTTTCTAAATACTTTTCTTTTTAATAATGCCTTCTCTTGTTCTTAAAAGGGACGCAAATATAGGTAATTATGAACAAAATCAAATATTCAATGAAAATTTATCCTCAAACTGAGAAACTTTCACCGCAACTGCAAGTACGTGAGGCATTTGGATTGTTGAAAGTAAAGCCTTTTCCATTTAACCCATCTGTAAAGTCCAACTCGGTTCCAAACAGATAAAGCACAGAACGCTTATCAGTTACCACTTTAACTCCCTTATCACCAAAAATTTCGTCCCCTGTCTTCGACTCATTGTCAAAATCTAATTTATAAGACAATCCAGAACAACCACCACTTTCCACTCCTACTCTCAAGAAATAAGATTCATCGTAGTTCTGCTCGGTCATTAGCTGACCTATACGTGCTTTTGCTTTTTCGCTTACTGTAATCATTTTTTTTATCTCCTCACAAAATTAAGGTATATTTTCTTAAGCAATGCAAGTGCCTAAATTGTTTTTCAGTAAATTTGACAAGATTTATAAAAAGTTATGACAAATATTCAAACAATTGCGGTTGCAGGAGCTGGCACCATGGGCAGCGGAATTGCCCAAGTTGCAGCCTCTAATGGGTTTAAAACCTTATTATTTGATATTAATGACGACGTTCTTAATAAGGCAAAAACTGCAATCTCAACTTCTCTCGAATTTTTAGTAAACAAACAAAAACTAACTGCTGAGGATGCGCATAAAATATTTTCTTCTATCGTCTTTACTTCTAATCTGCAAGATTTAAAAGCAGATTTAATCATCGAGGCTGTGGTTGAACGCCTAGATGTTAAACATAAATTCTTTCAAGATGTTGCCGTATTGAATGCCCCTAACTGCATTTTAGCTTCTAATACTTCTTCTATACCTATTACCCAAATTGCGGCCAAAATCCCCAATCCAGAGCGTGTGTTAGGTATCCATTTCTTTAATCCAGCTCCTATCATGAAGCTGGTGGAAATTATTTCTGGCCTTCAAACCAATCCAGAAATTGCCATTCAATGCAAATCGCTTATCGAATCTATGGGTAAAACCTGCGTATTGGCAGCAGACTCTCCAGGTTTCATCGTAAACAGAGTAGCCCGCCATTTCTATGTAGAGGGCTTAAAAGTGCTAGAAGAAAGAGTAGCAGACCACCAAACCATTGACGCCTTAATGGAAGCAAGCGGGTTTAAAATGGGGCCCTTCAAATTAATGGATTTAATTGGTGTGGATACAAATTTCTCTGTAACCAGCAGTATGTACAACCTCTTTCATCAAGATGGCAAATTTAGACCTAGCAGAATTCAACAACAAAAAGTAGATGCAGGCTTAAATGGAAAAAAATCGGGCAAAGGATTTTATTCTTATGAATCAAAATAACTTACAAATTAGAGAGGCAGGAATTAGCGACCTACCAGGCATTACCGAAATCTATAATGAGGCTGTGCTCAATGGCGTGGCTACTTTCGATACTGAAATTAAATCCATTGATAACAGAAGAGAGTGGTTAGCGCAACATGGTGGCAAACATCCAGTTTTAGTTGCCTTGATAAATCATGAAATGGTAGGTTGGGCTTCTTTAACGCGCTACAGCGATAGAGCAGCCTACGATGGAACTGCCGAGGTCTCTGTATACATTCATGCAAATCACCGTGCCAAAGGCATTGGAAGCGTCCTTTTTGCCCATCTCATCAAAGAAGCAGAATTACTTGGCCTACACTATTTATTATCGCGTATTACACAAGGCAATGAAACCAGCATTCGGCTTCATCAACGCAATGGATTCAACCTCGTTGGCGTTATGCATGAGGTAGGGTATAAATTTGGCTCCTATTTGGATGTAACCATTATGGAGCGCGTTTTTAAAAATTAAGGTCCGAACCAATGAATTATATGAAAATATTTAATCGATTAAATAGCGTATTTGTCCTTTCTTTTATAGGATTTATGCTGTTCAATGTGGCTTGCAAAAAGGATAAACAACAAGTCTCCAACCAAGATTTTTTCCCTTCCGTTTTAGTGGATTTCTATGTTAATTTGGATTTGCCACTTTATGCCGACTTAAACTTTCCAAATAACCATGTGTACGAAAAAGGGCAGGGGTATA
>JBILVK010000037.1:0-24975 GCA_044370475.1 Bacteroidia bacterium | reverse complement strand
GTGGCCAATTGGATCAGTCTATTGGTTCAAAAGCTACTACAGGTTTAAACAACAATGCAAAAGATATAAGCAACGATATTAGTCTATATCCAAATCCAAATAATGGTGAATTTAAGTTGGGTGTAAATGAATTGAAGAGTAAGTCGGTAAGTCTTGTAATTATTGATGTATTAGGCAGAGAAGTATATATCAATAATATTACGCTAAACGGCAGAAAAGAGATTGAATTAAGTGAAATGAACTTATCTGAAGGATCATATACTTTGATTCTAAATGATGCGGATGGATATCTTGCCATAAAGAATTTTGTAGTAATTAGTAAATAAGGGTTTTACATTCTATCGAAAAAAGAGGCTGTTTCATTTAATGGAACAGCCTTTTTTGTTTTTGCATATTCCTAATTTATGCGCGGCTATTAAAGGTGGCAAAAACTGCAAAGCATCATGCTATCGAAATCAAATTATTTTGAACCAATAAGGTTCCTCAGTTTGATGGCAAATAGAGTTTGTTGGATTCTTTTACAAGAATTTCTATGAAATGAGCCTACTAATTAGGCAATTTCATCACAAACCAAGGATAAACCTTGTTTATGGTAATAGGTGTTGAATTGCTTTGCTCTTAACAGCGCGCAATTTGGAATTGAACTACCGCATTCATTTTTGAACCGATAGTTTGAAGAGGAATGTTAAAATAAAGTAAGTAGGATTTGGTCTACTTTATTTCTCGTAGTAGGGAATTTGATCGTTGTTGATCAACGTTTTTTGATGCCAATAATCTGGAGTAACAAAGTTGCCATTTTCTGAGGTTAGAATGCGGCCGTAAATTGCGTTGATGGGATTAAATTTAACATCGGTAACACCAAGGGTATATCTTACATCAGCTGGATTGATAGCAGCGATTGGTTCAGGCTCAACTACAGCTGGTGCAACACCTTCTGCTGCTGCTTCTAGGTTGGCAGCAGGTGCCGCTTTAGCCTTTGCTTTGGGAGCCTCGGCTACAACACACACTGTTGTTAAACCATTGCCACTGAGTAAATGTGTTAAAAAGTTAGCCCTATCTAAGGTGATGTTTTTCTCCACTATGGCACAACGCACCCCACCTAATTCTTCTACTGTATGATTTTGATTTAAGCCCATAATTTTGATTAATAAGGTTGAACTATTTGTACGATGTACTCATATGCTGGTCCGTATAATCCCAATACTACAATACCTGCGATACACAACCACAATGCCATTTTAGGCATGAGGCCCGCATCTGTTTTCTCAATTGGATCAATGTTATCGTCCATAAAGATGACCCTTATAACCCTGAGGTAATAATAGAAAGAAACAACTAAGTTTAGTGCAGCTAAAATAATGAGGACATAATTGCCTGTAGATGCACCAGAAAGAATTAAGAATAGTTTGCCAAAGAAGCCTGCAGTAGGAGGAACTCCGGCCAAAGAGAACAAAGCAATGGCTAGCACCCAAGATAAAAATTTATTGCTTTTGTAAAAGCCCTTGTAGTCATCAATATTTTCTTTTCCTGTATGCTCGCTAATAATGCCTACCACTCCAAACGCGGCTAGGTTCGAGAATAAATAGATGAGTAAAAAATAGAAAATAGCAGATTGGGCCTGACCCGATTCGCCTAATAAAGCAACCATAATATAGCCTACTTGTGCGATGGCAGAGAAGGCTAAGAATCGTTTCATGTTTTGCTGACGTAGGGCAAATAAATTTCCAATAACAATACTTGCGAAAGCAAGCAAGGCAACTACTAATACCCATGATTGATACATGTTTGCGAATACTTCAAACATCACTTTTACAAAAATGAAAACAACCGCAGATTTAGAGATAACAGATAAAAAGGCTGTAACTGGAACGGGCGAACCTTCATACACATCGGCTGTCCACAGGTGAAATGGAACAACACTAATTTTAAATGCAAAGCCTGCAAACAATAGCACCATGGCAAAAATGCTTAGAGGTGTGTTTTGAATCAAGGTGTTTAAATCTGCAAATTGTAAACTTCCTGTGGTTCCGTAGATAAAGGAAATACCCATGAGCAAAAGTGCGCTAGAAAAAGAAGAGGAGAGAATCAATTTCATGGCAGCTTCAGACGATTTCCTTTTTTGCAAATCGAAGTTTGCAGCCGCTGCAAGTGGAATGGTGCTCATCTCTAATCCAATATAGAACATCAATAGATTGGCAGAAGAAATCATAAAGAACATACCCAATAAAGAAGAAAGAAGTAGGATATAAAATTCAATGAGATTTTTGTTTTTAACCAACCATTGAAAAGAAACCGCGCTTACTATGAGCATTCCTAAGCTGAGCACTGATTTTTGAAAATGAGTAAGCACACCTGTCTTAAACATTTGGTTAAACAAATTGCTTTCATTTGGGTTCAGGAAGAAAAACAAGCTGCTTATTAATAAAAGCACATTAACCACACCAATGACAAGTGCGTTGTTTGGCTCTTCTGAGCGTATTTTCCAGATTAAAAGTAAGAAGATGGTAAATGATACCATCAACTCATGTTTCATTGCAAATAGAACGTCTGTGATCATCATCATTTAATGCTATTGAATAATTGCCCAACGATTGCGTCTGTACCAGGGGCAAGTAAATCTGTTAATAGAAAAGGTGCTACACCAATAATTACAATTCCTGTGAGCAATACAATGGCTGCAAGTTTTTCGTTCCAAACAGCATCACTTGCTCCAATAAAATGAGGGTCTTTAACCGGACCCATTACCGAACTTCCAGCAGCTCTTAATATGTAAACAGCAGTTACCACAATGGAGGCAATAGAAAGTACGGTGGCAATTCTGTACCAAATATTTGGATTTTGCCATGAACCAACAAACACGGTCATTTCGGAAACAAACCCGCTAAAGCCAGGCAAGCCCAAAGAGCACAAGCCTGCTACAATAAAGATGGAGGATATAAAGGGCATTATTTTTAACAAGCCACCTAGTTGTGAAACCAATCTGGTATGGGTTCTGCTATACATCATGCCAATGGCAGCAAAGAAAAGGGCTGTCATTAATCCATGAGATACCATTTGCATTACAGCTCCTGTGATAGAAGTTTTGGTAAGCATGCCAATGCCTAATAGAACAAAGCCGCAGTGACTTACAGAAGAGTATGCATTAATGTATTTTAAATCTGTTTGCATCATGGTGGCAAAAGCGCCATAAATAATGGCAATGGTAGACAAGGCAATAATCCATGGGGCATAAACTTGCGCTGCTTCAGGCATTAAAAAAGTTGCTACACGTAAACAGCCATAACCACCTAATTTCATAGATATGCCAGCCAAAAACATGGAAGCCGCAGTGGGTGCAGAAGAGTGTCCGTCTGGTACCCAAGTATGAAATGGAAACAATGCAGTAAAGACTCCGAAGCCGATAAAAAGGAATGGGAAAAAGAACAACTGAGCATTCATTGGAATGCCTTGTTTTACCAAGACCATTAAATCAAAACTCCTCACATCTGCTATAGGTGCTGTAAAATAGTAGACACCTGTGAGCCCTACAAAAATCAGGGCCGAACCGCCCATTAACATTAAGGCAAGTTTCATGGCGCTTCTTTCTTTTGGTCCGCTACCCCAAATGCCAATCAATAAGAATTTAGGAATTACCGCCACTTCTAAAAAGAAGAACATGGTAAAAATATCGAGCGAAATAAAGAAGCCATAAGCGCCTAAGCTTAGCAACATGAGCAAGAAAAAGAATTCTTTATGAAGCGTTTCCATGGTAAAAGAAACGAGTACACCTGCAACTACCACAAGGGCGGTTAGTAGCATCATGGCAATAGATATGCCATCCACACCTATGTGAAAATTAATTCCTAAGGAAGGAAACCAAGCAAAGTTTTGCTCAAAATACATGAGGGCAGAACTGTCCAAATCTTTAGCAACTTGGTATTGGTTCAGCAAGTAAAAAGCAATAAGCAATTGTATGGCCGAACCAATGAATGCGACCATTCTCACTTGTTTAAGTCCGTTTGCTGCCAGTACACCAATTGCGCTTAAGAGTGGTATGAATATAAATAATAAGAGGTTCATAATTTACTTAATTTAAGGCGTACATTAATAGTGCAGAAAGGGCTAAAATACCACCGAGAAAATACATGGAATAGGCTTGTACATTGCCAGATTGCCAACCTTTAATGGTATTAGAAAATTCGGAAGTAACTATTGCAGTTAAACTATAGAAGCCATCTACCAAATTTTTGTCTATCCACGCAGCAGGTTTGCCCACTAGGTTAAATAGAATTTGTTTGGTTATAAAGAGGTAAATTTCATCTATATAGAATTTATGTTTAGCCCAAGTGAAGCCTGCACCAAGACTTTTAGCTAATGCCTCTGGTTTATTGCTTGGTTTTAAATACAGGTATGCTGCAAATGAAATGCCTATGATAGCAAGGGTTACTGGAGCAATAGAAAACAAGATATCTAAATGACTTTCTAAGCCTTTTCCATCGCTGCTTACATAAGTTGAGAAAGGCACAAAACCTACTAAAATAGAGGCAATGGCCAAGATAATTAAAGGCAATTTCATAGACCAAGTTCCTTCGCCATGTTCGTTGTGGTGATGGTTAGATTCTTTGTTCCAGAAAATGTTAAAGTACAGCCTAAACATATAAAAGGCAGTTAGCATACTGGTAAACAAAGCAACATAATAAATGCCCACATGGTTGTGATGTGCAGCATGCAAAATGGCTTCCTTGCTAAAGAAACCCGCAAATGGCGGAATTCCAGCAATGGCCAAACAAGCAATTAAAAAGCTAATATGTGTAATGGGCATTAATTTTCTAAGTCCGCCCATGTCTTCCATTTCATTGCTATGTACCATGTGAATGATGGCACCCGCGCCCAAGAACAATAATGATTTAAAGAAGGCATGTGTAAATAAATGAAACAAGGAAGCACTAAATCCTGCTCCTTCTGTTCCGTAACCAGAAACACCTAAGGCAAACATCATGTAGCCAATTTGCGACATAGTAGAGTAGGCCAAAACGCGTTTAATATCTGTTTGTGTACATGCAATAATAGCGGCAAACAAGGCAGAGAATATGCCTATATAGGCAATTACATCTAATGCGGCCTGATCCGATAATGCGAATACTGGAAAGAGCCTTGCCACCAAATAAACACCTGCTACCACCATGGTAGCTGCATGTATTAAGGCAGAAACCGGCGTTGGACCTTCCATGGCATCTGGCAACCAAATGTGTAAAGGAAACATGGCAGATTTACCTGCACCACCCATAAACACCAAAAGCAATCCCCAAGTAAGTGCACTAATGCCAAAAAATGAGGCAGCACTAATAGCCATAAACTGCGGCGATTGATGGTCGGTAAGGCGCTGAATCAAGGTTTGAAAATCAAAACTTTCTCCATAAAAACCTAAGGTAAGTATGCCAATTAAAAAGCCTAAATCTGCAAAGCGCGTAACAATAAACGCCTTTTTAGCGGCCGCCACTGCCGAGGGTTTGCTAAAGTAATATCCAATAAGTAAGAATGAAGAAACGCCCACCAATTCCCAAAAAATATAGATTTGAAAAATATTAGAACTCAAGACCAGACCAAGCATTGAGAAAGTAAACAATCCCAAGAATGCATAATAGGTAGCAAAGCGACCCTCACCCTTCATATAGCCCAAGCTAAATACATGAACCATTAAAGAAATAAAGGTAACAACCACCAACATCATAGCAGAAATGGGGTCTATTAAAGCGCCCATGTCTATTGAAATTCCAGAGCCAAATGTGAGCCAGGTAAACTTAAAAGGAATAATAGGAGCAAAGCCCGTTTGCCCTAAGTTTTCGGCAGTAAAATAAGTTATAGCGGTCTGAACCGATAAGAAACATGAAATAGCCATGAAGGCCGTTCCAATGATGCCCGCACTCTTTTTTAACAGCTCAGAACTATTTCCAAAAATGCCCAATAGCAGAAAGGCGAGCAAAGGCAAACCAGGTATTAAAAGTATGGAAGTTATAATGCTCATATTAGTATTTCATTTCTCCTGCATCTTCCACATCAATTGAGTTGTGGCTGCGGTAAAGGTTAATAATAATGGCAATGGCCACAGCAGCTTCTGCAGCAGCAATGGTAATCACAAACACGGTAAAAAATATCCCATCAATATTCTGTGGATACAAGTATTTATTAAAGGCCACAAAATTAATGTTAACACTGTTAAGCATTAATTCTACTGCCATTAACAGGGTAATTAAATTTCTTCTGGTTAAAAAACCATAAGCACCTATAAAGAAAAGAGCGGTACTTAAAATAAGAATATGGGTTAATGAAATGGGTGTCATTTAGCCTCCTCCTTTTTTACTTTCATAGCAATAACAATACAACCAATCATAGCCGCAAGCAATAACATACTCACTGCTTCAAAAGGCAAAACAAATCCGCCATCACCGGTATTTAACATAGCTAAACCCATACGTTCCACACTAGAATCAAAAGGCATTTCACTGGTCGAACCAAAATCATGATGCAGCAATAAATTGATGGTAAAAGCCAATGCAAACAAAGTGGCAAATGCAGCGGGTAGGGTTCTACTTTTAAGAGGTGCTGGCATTTCATCTCCCGATTTTTGGGTCAGAAAAATGCTAAAAATAATAAGCACCACAATGCCCCCAACATATACCACTATTTGAATGGCAGCAATAAACTCAAGGTCCATCCAAAAGTATAAAGCAGCAATACCAATTAAGGAAAAAAGCAACCATATGGAAGCCCTAAAAATTCTATGCGTACTTACAGCCATTATTCCTGTTCCAAGAATATAGGCAGATATTAGATAGAATATAATTTCTTGTGCGTTCATTTATTCAACTCCCTCCCTAAGTTTAGATCCAGCATTATTTAATTGCTTGGTCAGTAATCTGCGATCATATACACTGTGCTCAAAAGTTTGCGCCATTTTAATGGCAGAAGTAGGGCAAGCTTCTATACATAGATTGCACATAGTGCATAGTTCTAAGTGATACACAAATGAATCGATAGCTTTTTTCTTTTTACCTTCTGGTGTAATATCAAACTTGTTGATGATTTTGATGGTGCCGTTAGGGCAAGCCAATTCACAAGCAGAGCAACCTGTGCAGGCATGTTCATTTTGTGCATCATGTTCCATGACTACTTCGCCTCTAAATCTTTCGGCCATTTTAAGCGTGGCCCTATTATCGGGGTATTCTTCTGTGATGTTTTCTTTGGGGTGTGTAAAATAATACCCCGTAAGTTTCATTCCAGTAAGCAGTGATTTAACTGCCCCGTAAACTTCTTTAATATAGTTTCCTAAAAAGCTCATTTTTTTTCAATTAGAAGTGCCATCCTTTTATGGCAATTAAAGTCATGACTAATAGGTTAAACATGCTAATTGGAAGTAAGTATTTCCATTCCAAATTCAACAGTTGGTCAATGCGCAAGCGCGGGAATGTCCAGCGAAACCACATAATTAAGAGAATTAGTCCAAAGGTTTTTCCAAAGAACCAAATAGAAGAAGGAATATAATCCATTACATGGTTAAAGGCCTCCCAGTTGCCAATGTGGAATGGCATCCATCCACCAAAAAACAAGGTTGCTCCAATGGCACAAACAATAAAAATATTGATATACTCTGCTAAGAAGAATAGTGCAAAACGCATACCTGCATACTCGGTATGGAAACCACCTGTAAGTTCAGATTCTGCTTCTGCTAAATCGAAGGGTGCTCTATTGGTTTCGGCGGTAACAGCAATGATGTATATAACGAAAGCAATTACTGCAGGTATATGTCCCTTAAAAATCCACCAGCCATCCCTCTGCGATTCTATGATTTGGTGTAGGTTCAGACTGCCAGTTAAAACAATGATTGATAAGATAGCCATGCCTGCAGAGAGTTCATAGCTAACAATTTGGGCGCCGCTTCTCATGGCACCAAGTAAAGAATATTTGTTGTTACTTGCCCAGCCAGCCATTAAGATGCCAATTACAGATAGGGAGGATACAGCCGTGATATAGAATACGCCAATATTAATATCCCATATGGTTACACCTTGTGCAAAGGGCAAAGGAGCAAGTAAAAGCATGGCTGTTATCATCACTACATAAGGTGCCAATTGATAAAGAAACTTATCTACTTTATCTGGCATAAAGCTTTCTTTTACAATAAGCTTAAGGGTATCTGCAGTGGTTTGAAAAATGCCAAATGGGCCTACGCGGTTTGGACCTTTTCTTATTTGAATTAAGGCAGAAACTTTGCGCTCCAAATACACCAAAACCAATCCAAGTGCTGCAAACAAAGCAATGGCAAAAACAGCGATGAGTGCCATTTCAATGAGCATTACTAAGGTTGGGTTAAGCAAGGAGCCTAACCAAGAATCAAAACTATTTAGAATATCTGCTATACTTAACATATTAGGTTCATTAGCGGTCTATATCTGGAATAACTAAATCGAGCGTGCCCATAACGGCAACCAAATCGCCCATCTTATGTCCTTTAATCATGTGGTTTAAGGCACTTAAATTGGAGAAACCAGGTGAGCGGAATTTAATGCGGTAAGGAGTAGTTCCACCTTCACTTACAATGTAGACACCCAACTCACCGCGTGCGGTTTCTATTCTGGTATAGAATTCGCCTTTTGGTAATTTAAGTACTGCTTTTGTTTTTGCTTGAAAATCTCCTTCGGGAATATTGTCTATTAATTGCTCAATGATGGAAATCGATTCTTCCATTTCGCGCATGCGCACCATATAACGTGCAAAAGAATCGCCTGCTGTTTCTAAAATTTCGTTGAATTGTAGTTTTTGATAACCCGCATATGGATAGAGTTTTCTAATATCGCAACTTACGCCACTTCCGCGTGCGGCTGGACCCGTTACACCATAACTTATAGCATCTTCTTTACTTAACATGCCAATGCCTTTGGTTCTATTTTGAAAGATAATATTACCAGTAACTAGGTCGTGGTACTCTCCAATTTTGCTTTTAAATTGGGTAATAAATTCTTTTACTTTCTTTTGAAAAGTTGGATGAATATCTGCCATTACACCGCCAGGAACCATGTAATTCATGGTAAGCCTTGCACCGCAAGTTTCTTCCATGATATCGGTTATCATTTCACGCTCTCTAAAAGCATAAAAGAACGGACTCAAAGCCCCCAAATCCATAGCCACAGAGCCCCACCAAAGTTGGTGAGAGGCAAGACGTGTAAGTTCAGAAATAAGGATTCTAATTACCTCAGCACGCTCTGGTATTTCTATCTGCAGGCCCTTTTCAACCGTAAGCGCGCAAGCATGATTATTCATGTGCGCAGAAAGGTAATCCATTCTGGAAGTGGTATAAATAAACTGGCGATAGCTAAGGCTTTCGCACATCTTTTCTATCGACCTATGTATGTATCCAATATTAGGATCAAGGTTTGTAATGGTTTCACCATTAAGGGTAATAATAAGGTGCAAAACCCCATGCGTTGATGGGTGCTGAGGTCCTACATTTATAACCAGTTCGCCAGTTGGAGTTGTTGTAATCTCTTCGCGCATAATTTAGAGTCTAATCATGTTGATAGGGTCTTCATAATCTTTACGCAATGGATATCCTACCCAATCTTCCGTTAGTAACAACCTGCGTAAATCAGGATGATTTATAAATTGAATTCCAAACAAATCGAACACTTCTCTTTCCAGCATATCGGCTGTTTTATAGAACTTAGATACGCTCTCAATTTGTGGATTTTCGCGATTTACTTTTGCTTTTAGCACCATAGAATGCCTGTGTTTAGTGGAGCTCAGGTGGTATACCATGGTAAAATGGGTTTTCCAATCCACACAAGTTTCACAAAACAAATAATCAAAAGAAAAGGCATCCTCTTGTTTTAGTTTTTCTATTGCTGGTATTAATTCGTTTCCATCAATATTCATTTCGGGCCAGTCTGAACCAAGCGCCGATGAAGCATTAGGAAAGCTTAACTGAATTGAATCTAATAGTGCATCATTTTCCATGTTCAGCCATATTAAGTCGTATTTGATCGCGTGTTTGTCCGCTTTTAATTTTTTCTTGTAGGGATATCAAGGCATGAAGAAGAGCTTCTGGTCTAGGCGGACAACCAGCCACGTAAACATCCACTGGAATTACATGGTCGGCACCTTTCACCACAGAGTAAGTATTGTAAAAGAATGGTCCACCACTGGTAGCGCAAGCCCCCATGGCAATTACAAATTTTGGTTCAGGCATTTGATCATATAAACGTTTAAGCACAGGGGCCATTTTGTTTACGATGGTGCCAGAAATGATAATTACATCTGCCTGACGAGGTGAAGCTCTAAAAACTTCAAAACCAAATCTAGAGAAATCATATTTTGCAGCAGCCACACTCATCATTTCTATGGCGCAACAAGAAGTTCCAAACACCAGTGGCCAAAGGGAGTTTGAGCGTGCCCAGTTAATTACATCGTCAAGTGTGCTTAGCACAATACCACCACCTGGTGTTTCGTGCACACTTCCCGGAAACGGGGTAGTAGGTTCAGTTATTTTTACATCCATTTTAATGCTCCTTTTTTATGGGCATACAAAAAGCCCATGAACAAGATAAAGATAAAAATAATAATTTCGAAAAGGGCTAACATCCCCACCTTTTTTACCACAACCGCCCAAGGATACATAAACACCAGTTCCACGTCAAAAATGAGGAAAATAAGGGCAAATAAGTAGTAACCAACATTAAACTGATTCCAAGGAGAACCTTGGGTTGGAATACCGCATTCGTATGCTTGTCCCTTCTGAGGATTTTTACTTCCCTTATTTAGAAAAAGGGCGATAGCCATTCCGCCAGCCGAAAAAGCAACAGCGGCAAAAATGAGTGCAATTAAAGAACCTGATCCCATAAAATTTCTTTTTACAAATTTTAAATCTTTCCAACCAAAGATGCATTAAAAAACTCTTGTTTTCATATGATAATTGTCATTTCCTATTTTAGATTAGATTTTTATCCTGTTAGCCAAGTTTGTAGATGGTTTGGTGGCAAACATTTTCAAAAAAACGTGGAAAAATGCCGTTGGCAGAATCAAAATTTAGTAAATCGTTGTAATTTTTCTAAGCATAGTATGATGCTTAGAATTGGGCATACAAATTCTAATAGTTCCTTAGTAAAGGAAATGCCAAAAAGGGCAATTTGGTAATGTGCCAGATTTAAACCACCGTCAAAATCAGCGCTTTATTTGAAATTACAATGCTGTTTCGTAAGTATCTACAATGTCTTTAATCCTTTTGGTATGCGCGTCCTTTTTCTCTTTCCTAATGGATTTAGCGCTATAAGTAAAATATTGATGTGCATTTAAAAACTTCAATTGAAGTTTATTCCAATCTCTTTCATCGGTTAAAATGCCGTAGATTTCTAACTCTTTATATAAATTATACCCAATTTCCCAAAAATCATCCCTTCCTAAGTAATCTAAATCTGCATCACAGATAATCTGTTCCATAATATTGGTGGGTGTTTGGGGTATTTTGGTTGCCATAATCATGCCGCATATGCTGGCAATTTCTTCTGGAGTATATCCAAAAATAGGTAACGATTCTCTTACAATTTTGCAACCCAATTCCTCGTGGTCCTTGCTTTGAATGGTAAAGCCCGAATCGTGAAACAATACCGCAGTTTGAAGCAGCATGGAATCATATTCACTTATTTTTTCCATCTCTGCATATAGAATGGAAGCCTTTAATACATCCATCACATGATGGTAACTGTGATAGTATAAATTACCAGGCAATTCTGTTTTAAGCTTATTTAAAATAAAAGCTTCTGCGGCACTAAAATCCATATGTTATTTTTATGAATGTATAAAAGTATTTTACAAATTTATTAAATAAATGGGCTATTGACTTACACAATTCTCAATTAAAGTAACCACTTAATCAATCTCCTAACATTAACCTTGCACATAATACATATCTATCCTCCCTTTATTTTTTGCCTCTATTTTGCCTCTATAGGTGCATTTGTGGGTGCCTTTTATTAACTCAAAGGTAGAACCACTTAAGTTTATTTTTCCTGGCTCACAATTTTGTTCCATACGCGCGGCAGTATTTACGGTATCGCCCCAGATGTCGTAAGCATATTTTTTAACACCAACTATGCCTGCAATTACAGCCCCAGAATTAATACCCATTCTTATTTCAAAATAAGGTTTTCCAGCTTGCTTCCTTTCTTGCTGATACTGCCCAATAAATTGATGTATTTCTTTGGCTGCCTCTACCACATGTATGGCGTGGTCTTTATCGCTTATTGGCATTCCACAAACCGCCATGTAAGCATCACCAATGGTTTTTATTTTCTCTAATTTGTTTAATCCAATAATAGCATCAAAGGCCTTAAAGCAATAGTGTATTTCTTCAACCAATTCTTTTGGACTTAATTTCTCACTTATAGAGGTAAAGCCTACAAAATCTGTAAATAGTACGGTCACTTCATCAAATTGCCTTGCCTCTAGTGAGCCTGTTCTCTTCAACTCTTCGGCTACTTCAACTGGCAGAATATTAAGTAAAAGCTCATCCGATTTTGCCTTTTCATCAAAGAGTTCTTTGGTTCTTTCTGCCACTTTTTCCTCTAATTTTTTATTCTTGGTCAATAACCTTTTTTGATTCAGAAAAACAATTAGATAAATAACAAAGAACAATATAACCAAATAGATTAAATAGGCCCAACCACTCAAATACCATGGTGCTCTTATCAAGAATTTGAATTCCGTTTCTGGTGTTTCTTTTCCAAAAGCATCCATGCCTTTTATGTGCAAGGTATAATTACCTCCACTTACCCCTTGAAGGGTAATTTGTGAGACATTTTGCCAATTGCTCCACTCTTTGTTTATCCCATCAATTTTATAAGAAAACTTTTGCTGCTCGCTTACTGTTGCTGTTGTTAAACTAAAGGAAATTGTAAGGGGCAAGTCCTCATTCGATATCTCAGGAACCACTTCTTGCAACGCACTTATCATGCCTCCTTTATCAAAAAATACCCCGGCAAAGGCAATTTTATCCTCGCCATGTTCAAGTGAATTTACCTGTACATTGGCTTCTTTTGAAGGAACTTCATCTTGTGGCACCCAATAGATTATATCTTCATATGCAAACCAATAAGCACCCTTGCTTTGCGCATAGGCCAGAGGCTTTCCAGGCAGTGTATGCATCAAACTTACTAATTTTTCTTCCCCATTCTTATATACTTTAATGCCATTGTTCAACAATAAAACAAAGTCATTCTCCAGCATCATCTCTTTGTTATTTACACCATTAAATGGGTTCGAACCAAACTCTGATTCTTTCCATGCCCCACTTGCATCCTCCCATAAAAAAACAAGATTTTTACCTTGGGCATATAGCTTTTTTTGAAACAGCCTCAATTGCGCAAACCCTTCACTCACGGCATTCTTTGCATTCCCATTGCAAGCAACAATTCCATCTTGGTAGGTTCCAGCGAAGAGAATTTTGCCATTTTTTTCAAACACACTATTCGCTAATTCTGGAATTTCTTTAACCACTTCCACCTTACTATTTTCCTCAATTATCCATCCTCCATTTTCACCCAATGCATATAGTTTGTTGCTTTCATTGCCCACTTGAAGATGCAAAATGGTTTCACCAGATAACATTAAATTGGCCTTCGTTCCTACACAATCAAACAAGCCATCAGTACTTGCAATATATACATGGTCTTTGTGTGCTAAAATATCCCAACATTCTGTTTCAATTCCTTTAACCTTTTCAATCAATCTTCCATTTTGTGCATCTAATGTATATAGCCCAGCAGTGGTGCTAACCCACAACTGTTGCCCCTTTACAAGCATGTCGGTAATATTCCCCTTAAGAGCAGCGGTATTAAACTGCCTAAGCTTCAAAGACAAAAATGTTTGCGTTAATCCACCTCCATGGGCAGTCCATAAATTGCCATCTTTGTCAAAAAATACATGATAAATTTCTTTAGAACTGCTGCTAATTTCTTGCGGCAAATTTCCTAATATTTTAGCCCCATTGTTCATGGTTCCTGCCACCAAATTCTTTTCATCGGTGGCCAAGGCAATTACTCCACTTAATCCAAAGTTTGGTGCTATTTTTAGCGCATTATTTTTTAAGGAAAATGTATTTCCATTAGATTCGCAAATGAGCATTTCCTCACCCTTTTTGCAGTTCGCAGAAATGCTTTTACCTGCCAGCAATTCACCACCAGCAATTATTTTTATCTTGCCACGCTCAAAGGTGCCAAGGCCTAATTTATCGGTGTTTAAATACAACCTTCCATCATAAGCAAAAGCTCCATTCATGGGTGCTAAATCCCATACCGTGGTGTTAAATGTTTCGCCTTCTTTTTCGGTCTGAACCAAATGCCGACTCGAATAAAAGTAAATACTCTTGCCTAGTAAAAATACATGTTCCCCGCCACCCGTTTTTTGCTTATCTGCTGGAAGGAGCTTCTTAATGCTTATGTATTCATAACTCCCATTCAGTTTAAAAGCGATACTTCCAAAATCACCTAAGCAAGCAACATATAAATTGCCTTGCGCATCAAAACTTAAGTGACGCACAGGATTAGGTGTTTTAAATAGCATCCAGTTCCTTCCGTCAAACCGCAACACACCTTCATTATTAGCAAAGTAAATTCTGCCATGATCATCTTCTATGGCATCCCACATATAGGGGTGTGCTTTAAAGTCTTTTGGCCCATAACTCTTGCTAGGATAATCTTGAGCCTGCACAAAAAATGTAAGCGCAAAAACACTTAATAGAAGGAGAAGCCATTTCTTCAAGGTGGTCATATTCTACTTTTAAGCCTCCAATTAGTTTAACAGGTTATCGTAAAGAATAGAAAAATAATAAATAGCCCCCACATTGGGTGAACCCAAAGCTTGCACATACCTGTTGTTGGTTATATTAGTGCCTCCAAGTTTCAATAGAAGCTTTTGTTTTGGCAAGGAGTAGTTAAGACTTAAATCAATATAGTAATAAGCATCTACCATGCCCGATCTTGAATACTCTTTAAAATAGTAAGCATCTACCCATTGTAAGTTACTCCCAACCCCAATTCCATGCCACAAATTGAGTGTTCTAAAACCAATATTTACCTTATTCTTTGGTGTATTAAATGCAGTTACAAAACTCCTACTATAATCATCGCCATTAAGCAAAGTATTTAGGTTGTAATTTCCAAAGAGGGTCCAATTTTTATTTACATAGTAATTGGCAGAAATGGAAAAGCCAATAGAGTGCAGTGGAACCTCAGAATTTACTGCCCTTCTAAACACTTGCGTACCTTGTCTATTTTCTTTGAGATAAGCTGCATTTATCGTGTCCTTTTGATTGGCTGCACCAATGTATTGTTCGGTATTGATTAAATTTCTAAACGATACATAATAGAAATTAAAATCAGTCTCCAATTTGTTAAATAAAAAGGTGCGCCAACCCAATTCAATAGTGCGCACCTCCTCTGGTTTTATATCTTGTAAACTAGGCTTCACCAAAACACTCGAATCTCCAGTAGCGTAATATTCTGTAACCGATGTCATGGTATATGCATTGGTAAAACTGCCACCCTCCTGAGGTAAAAATAATAAATTAAGTGCCACCGCATCTTTGGTAAAACCCCCAAATGTAATTACACCAGGAATGTTCATTTGAAAAAATTGATCCATTAGGGTAGGCGATCTAAAACCAATTTGCCCAGATAATCTGATGCTATGTTGACGTCTGTTACCAGCCATGTATACCGCAGAAACTCTCGGGCTGAACCGAGTGCGAAAGCGCTGCAAATAATCGAGGCGTCCAGATGCTTGCAAATGCAATCTATCGTCTAAATACCTTTTGCTAGCTTGTAAAAAACCTCCAAGTTCGTTGGAGTATATGGGTATAGTTGCGTCTGCAAAAACTGTCCCAAAGGTGTGCGGTGTATGCAAGCGGTAATTTGCACCACCAATCAATTGTATGCGTTTCACATGGGGTGAAAAATCATAAAGAAAATCTGCATACCACGTTTTAGATTTGCTAATTAAGCTGGCCCCACCTTGTTGAAAGGGTGTAACCCTTACTCTATCAAATACCGAGTCGAATGCTGCAGTACCGGGCATATACCTTCCTTTGCCTTTAATAAGTTCTGCCAAGGTAGAGTCATAGTTGGTTTTAATGATTTCGTACAAGCCACTGTTGTCAGAATCTGCAAATCTTCTTGCAGCTGCATCACTGCCTCGTTCTATGGTATCTAATCCCAGTTGATCGGCCATGCTGTTGTAAAAACCAGAGTAGGCTAATAAATATTGTAAGAACCAATTGTTGTCTGATTTGGCGGCCCTATTGATGTTGATAGCTGCCAAGCTAAAATCAAAGCTTTCACCAATATCCTCAAAATTTGCATAGGCCCGCACAGAGTAGTTCTTGCCTTTAAACTCAATCTTATGCTGTTGTAAAAAGAAGCCTCTAATCTGGGCCCTATTTGCAATTTGAAAAGTACTGCTTCCAGCGCTGATGCGAGAAGTCCAAGATAACTCAGTGTTTTTGCTGGGTTTATAGTAAAAGCCAATATCGGTTTTAAAACTATACGGTTTGTATGAAAACAAATCAACCTCACGGTAGCCGGTGCGTGCTATTTTTAAAGTGCCATTGGGCAAAAAGGGTTGGTTAATAATGGGCGCCTTTAAGGAGGTATCAAATGAGGTAGAAACCTCATCGCCTCCAATACTTACACCATCATAACCCGGATTTCCTGGCCCAGGTTTGTACCCATATTTGCCGTTGTTATCTGTTAGGTAATAATCACCCACATCCCTATAATCGGTACCTCTCCAATCGTTCGCCTTTTGATAACCCATGGTGATTTTGGCTGCAAATTTGGGGTTAAAAATCTTCGCATACCGTATGCTAAAATCATAAATGGGTGCAGGCGCATGGTCAATACCATCTACATGATTTACCCCTGTCTTCACATTTACACTTAAGCCTGGATACAAAAACGGACTCTTTGAAGAGATATTCATGAGTCCGTTAATGGCATTTGGACCATACAATGCAGAATTTGCGCCTGGAATTAATTCTACACGCTCTACATCCAAATCTATAGGACCATTTAAAATCCCCACTGCCAAATTAAATCCAGGCATCGATAAATCCATATTGTCGTAGCGCTGTATAAAACGCGTATTATAACTCGAGTTAAATCCTCGGGTATTAATGGTCTTAAAATTAAAGCTGGTAGTAATAATATTTACACTGGTTAGCAAGGCCATTCGCTCATAAAGATTTAGCGAAGTGTTTAACTGTATCTCTTTAGCAGAAAGGGTTTCAACGGTTACCGGACTCTCAAATTTTTTCTCGTTTTTGCGCGAAACCGAGATCACAATATCATTAATGGTAAAGAATTTTTCCTCTAGTAAAAAGTTAATTTCACCTGTATTGTTTTCAATAGCTATGGTATCGTTTTCAAATCCAAAATAGGTGCACACAATTTTGCTAGCAGCCTTTATGTCAATTTTTAAAGTATAAGCACCATACTCATCCGATTGCGTTGCATTGGTAGTTCCTAACTGATAGATATTTGCTAGAGGCAATTGCTCTTTGTTTTTTTTAGATTTTATTTTGCCATAAATAGTGCGCGAACTAATCTCCACATTAGATACTTGTGAGCTATCATTTAGCTTTCTATTTCTCTTCGATTTCGATCTAAAATCTTGGGCAAAAACGGCACTGCATAAGCACATCATTGTAAAGAATAGAAAGGCAAATTTAATGTGATAATGCTGCTGCATAAGGTTTATTCAATAGCTATTTTCTTTGTCTCAAAACCCTTGCTGTGCCTCAATTCTAGCAGATACAATCCTGCTGGCAATTGAGTGTTTATCTGCAGCTCATCGCCATTGAAGTTCTCAGTTTGCCAAACCTTAGACCCGTTTATGTTATAGATAATTATTTGCTCCATTTTTATTTCGGTTCGAACCGATACATACATGAAACCATTAGGGGAAGGATTGGGAAAAACCGCTAAACCTGCGGCATTATTTTTCTCTTGCAAACCAACTGTTCCACCCACCAAGTTTAATTCATCTAACAAAAATCTTGCACCTTCTTTGTTTGCATGGTTGGTAGCAGAACTAAAATAGATGATTGCCGTATCTGGCCTTGTTAAAGGATCAAAATAGGTAAGCAAAGCTTCTTTTTTTGTGTAAATTCCAACAGAGTCTGTTATAAGATTATAGGAAATGGCAACGGTGTCTCGTTTGTTAAGTGGCGTATTCCATTTGGTTAACAAAATGAGGCTGGTTGCAGAATCATTGTTTCGCGCATTATACTGATACCAAAAGGTGAATTTTTCTGGCCTTTCGGTATATGGAAAACCAGGAATGGAGCGCACACTAATTTGTTTGCCCACAAACATGGATCCGCTGTAATCAGGAATATATACACCAGGAGGTTTTGCGATAATTTTCTTGGTATTTATTTCACAAGCGTAGGTGCCAGAATAGGCATTTGTTGACCTATAAATGGTTTGTGGATTGCCCAATTGGGATAACCCATTAGTGCTTTCCCAGCCTGTAATATCATTGCCTGCTGCATTCCATAGTTCAAAGCCCCCGTTTGGAATTTGGGCAACAGCAAGGGGAATTATAAAAATGAGTATGTAAAAAGTAAAGTAGATTTTTTTCATATATAAATCGAATTAAGTTCTTATTAAATTGCTTTCCAAGCTTATTGCATATTCTGCAAAATTTTAACCCCCCATACTTTTACTCAGAAATTCCTTTCGCGCCCTTGCTACAGGGAGTTCTGTGCCATCAGACAGTACCACATAACCTCCATCTGTTTTAAAGTAGCGTTTCAAGTATTCTTTATTAATTAAATGTGTTTGGTGTATCCTAATAAAATCAAATGATTCAAGTATCCCTTCAAACTCTTTCAGTGTTTTGGAGGCCAAGATTTTTTTGCCATCTAGGAGGTAAATTTTTGTGTAGTTATTATCTGCTTCGCAACGCAATATTTCATGGGTATTTACATATTCAATGGCATCATTGTTTCTTATTGCTATCCTAGGTTTTGGATTGTTAATGAGTTTTAGATTATTGATTAGCTCTTGTAAGCTTGTGTCGCTGCTTTGGTTAGTAGACAATTCTTTTGCCTTCTCAATGGCGTTTTTTAATTCTGTTAGATTTAAAGGCTTAAGTAAATAATACATAGCACTAAACTTTATAGCCTCTATAGCAAACCTATCGAATGCTGTAGTAAACACCACCAATGGCCATGGCTTAGGCAATTTTTCTATTACCTCAAATCCATTGAGTTTAGGCATTTGAACATCAATAAAAAGTAGGTCGGGTTTTAGAAAACTAATCTCCTCAACAGCCTCCGCTGGCTTGGTGTTTTTGCCAACAAGTTCAATTTCTGGAAAATGTTTATCTAGGTAAATTTCCAACACTTCTACGGCACTTTGCTCATCGTCTAATATATATGCTTTCATGTTTACAAGGAAAATTCTTCTGTTTTTTTAAACTTTAAAATAACTCGTGTTCCGAGTGCTTGGCCATCTTTGTCTTTTGGGTCCTCAAAGCTAACCGATGCATTTGGGTCTATAAATTTCAATCTATCTCTTACTAAATTAATGCCATATGAGCGTTTTTTGATATCAGATTCTCGCTTCTCAATAGGCCTCCCCACCCCATTATCCGTTATCTCGCAATGCATATTATTGTCAACCAATTTTATGGCAAGGTTTAGTTTTCTTTCTCCTTCTTCTTTGTGCATTAATCCGTGCCAAATGGCATTCTCCAAAAAAGGTTGAAATATTAAGGGCTGAACCAATAATTTTCCGGTATCTACTGATTCATCAACTTCTATTTCATAGTCAAAATTGTGTTCAAACCTGAGTTGCTCTAACTCTACATAAAGCCGCATAGTCTCTAGCTCATCTTTTAACAAAATGCGTTCATGGTTAGAATTATCCAAAACCAAGCGCATAAGCATGGCAAAACGACCCAAATAATCGGAGGCAATCTCTGGCTCGTTTTTAAGAATATACCTGTTAATGCTGTTGAGTGAATTAAAGATAAAATGCGGATTCATTTGAGCCCTTATCGCCCTTAAGTCAGAAATCATTACCTTCTTGGCATAGCCTGCCATTCTTCTATTGAGGGCATACCTAAAGCACCAGTATAAAACCGGCACTAAAACAACAATTGCAATAAGTATAATAACCCAGAAAGGCATAAATTTCGTTTTTTGGGAATTTACTTATTTAATCTATTTTCCTAATTGGTAATTATTAATAGGTAGTTTTTCTTGAGAATTGGGTTGTTTTTACCATAAATTGAGTAGGTAAGTTTTGTTTAGAATTGGGCAATTTTGCCTCCTATATTTCATCAAGATGCGCCATAATTGGGTTGTTTATGCTACAAACAAGGGATGAAACTTAACTCAAAAAATGAATCACTTGTCCTAAAAGTCATGAATAGCGCAGTAGGGAAACTTTTGCTACTTACGTAAAATTAGGCTTTGTAAGGAATCCTGCTAATAATAGACCTTCCCAAAGTAATTTCATCGGCATATTCTAATTCTCCACCAATAGCAATGCCCCTAGAAATTGTGCTTATTTTTACCTCCAAGGCCTGTAATTTGCGCGAAAGATAAAACCCTGTAGTATCGCCTTCCATGGTAGCACTTAAGGCCATAATCACTTCTTTTACCTCCATTTCCTTCACCCGTTTTAACAGGCTATCAATCTTCAGTTGGTCTGGGCCCACACCCTGAATAGGATTAATTAGTCCGCCCAAAACATGGTAACATCCATTAAACTGAGAAGTGTTTTCAATGGCCATTACATCGCGTAAATCTTCTACCACACAAATGGTTTGCGCATCGCGCTTGCCATTGTTGCATATATTGCATAAAGGGGCATCACTCACATTGTTGCAACGCTCGCAAAACCTAATCTCTTTCCTCAATTTTATGATTGCCTCACCCATTTTTGTTACATTGGCTTCTTCTTGTTTAAGCAAAAACAAAACCATCCTCAAGGCAGATTTCTTGCCTATTCCAGGGAATTTCGAAAGTTCATTTACTGCCTCTTCAATGAGTGCCGATGGATAATTCATATGCCACAATATTAATTCAATTGATTGAAAAATGTCTCTTGAATGCGCTATTTTTACCCACCAATTAATTTACAATGGATTTAAAAACGATTTGCCAAAAAGCTTGCATCATTGCTGGTGAGGCTGGAAACTTTATTCGTGAGGAGCGTAAGAATTTTCAAACCTCCACTGTAGAGGTAAAAAGTTTTAACCAATTGGTAAGTTATGTAGACAAAACAGCCGAAGAAATTTTGGTGAAGGGCTTAAATAAGATACTCCCAGAGGCCGGATTTATTACCGAGGAGAACACCATTGCCACCGAGCAAAAAGATTATATGTGGGTAATTGATCCATTAGATGGAACCACCAATTTTATTCATGATATACCGGTATACAGCGTTAGTATTGGTTTGTTGTATCAATCTAAAGTTGTTCTGGGCATTGTATATGAGGTAAACAAAGATGAGTTGTTTTACGCATGGAAGGAGGGAGGTGCCTACCTCAACGGCAAAAGAATTTCTGTAAAAACCAATGCAGATATGGGCATGTCGCTTCTTGCCACAGGATTCCCATACTATGATTATAAGCAAATGGACCAGTACTTAAATACCCTCAAATATTTAATGAAGAATACCCAAGGTATGCGCAGAATGGGCAGTGCAGCCATAGACCTTGCCTATACTGCATGTGGCAGGTTCGATGGTTTTTTTGAATATGGATTAAGCCCTTGGGATGTTGCTGGTGGCATTTGCCTCATAGAAGAAGCTGGTGGCATTGTAACAGATTTTAGCGGGGGCTCAGATTGCCTTTTCGGAAAATCTATTGTAGGATCATCCAAAGCTCTTTTTCCAGCCTTTTCTGCCGTGCTAAAAGATAACTTTGGTAAATAACTATTTCTTTCGAATCATGGTTATGCCATCGCGCAATGGCAAAAGCACAGTTTCCACGCGCTCGTCGGCTTGCACTTTCTTATTAAACGCATCTATCAATTGTGTGTCTTTATCGCGCTCCAAAGCCTTTTCATCAATCACTTTTCCACTCCACAACACGTTATCTGCTAATATTACTCCGCCTGCATTTAACTTGTCTATCACCAAATCAAAATACTTGGAGTAACTCGCTTTGTCTGCATCAATAAACACCAAATCAAATTGCTGCGGTAAGGTCCGTATAATCTGATACGCGTCGCCAATAATCATTTGAATCCGGTCTTTGTATCCCGCCTCTTCAATGTATTTATAGACCCTATCCTCTAACTCCGGATTTACATCTATGGTAATTAATTTTCCGCCTTCCTTCATTCCTTCTGCTAAGCATAGGGCAGAATAGCCTGTATAGGTGCCAATTTCTAAAACATTTTCGGGCTGAACCAATTTGCTCACCATGCTTAAAAACCTCCCTTGCAAATGCCCGCTCAACATTCGCGGCTGTAGCACTTGTGCAAAGGTTTCTCTATTCAATTTCTTTAATACTTCGGGTTCATTAGAGCTGTGATTTTCACAGTACTGCTGCAAAGCTTCAGATAAAAATTCCATAATTATTGAATGGTATATCTTATAGAGAATCCACCGCTGGTAATAATAGTAGGGAAGGAGTTAGAAGTAAATGGAGTAGTTCTTCTGCGGTCGTAAAAAATACGCAACATCAACTTCTCATTAATAGAGTAATCAATGGTAGGTTTTATGCTCAATACATTTTGTCCAGATACAGGCTCATTGGTTGGTCTGTCCAAATTCCTTACTGTAGTTTCATTTTCTCTAATGGTAAAATCGAACCTAAAATTAATGTCGTTTTTCAACATGCGTTTTTTGCCACCAATATCAAATGGTAATACCAATTTATTGGTTCTATATCCAATTCCAAATACAAACTCTTCTCCTTTTTGCTCATTCAATTGCCTGTTACCTAAAGCCAAGTTTAAGGTCCTATCGCGGTTGTATTTAAATGAGGTGGTAATATTGTTTACCAAGGTAATATCTATACCTATAAGCGGACCAAATCTCTCTGTTATAGATATCTGCCGTATCACATAAGCAGGCGCAAAGTCTGTTGTAAGTGTGGTATTTCTAGAGGTATCCATCACTGTTTGAAATCCTGCAACATTATAGGTACTCTGGTATCCCGATTGCAAACTGACATTAGACGCAAATTCTTTTATCGATTTAAGTTTGCTTAATCCATTATAGGTAATCCTGAAATTCGGAATAGGAAGATTTTGAAAAGGTGTTAGTCCAATCTTACTCGTAGAAACACCTCTGTAGGCAGATAAGAAAGCCGGTATAAGCACATCTTGTTGATATCCACCATATCCTTCTGGAAACGAATCTGGATTCTCTGGTAAAGGCAAACCTTTCTCCATGGCAAGTCGCCTTGCTATGTCCATTCTATTTGCTTGGAATTGCTTAAACACTTCACTCACCCCATTCTCATCTTCTTTAGAGAAAGCAGTTCTTATAACGCTGTAACTAATGCTATAACTACCTTGCTCAATAGGTGTTCCAAAGTCGCGGTACATTCCACTGTCTTCATCGTACCTAAAATAAGCCGTTAAGTTTCTTGAATAGTTTTTAGAGGCAGTAAGCTCAATTCTAAAATCATTAATAGGTTCTAATTGTGCCCTTGCAGAAACAGCCTCTTGGTAATTTTGTATGTACGGACTCACAATCCTAGGGTCGCTGCTTATCCAGCCATTTTCTGCAGCTTTATACCTAAAGGTAGGATCTTGCATACCAAAGATGAAATCCAAACCAGGCGCTTTCGAATCAAAATTTTGACCAAAAAACTGGGGCCTTGGCTGAAAGCCTGGCAATGCAGTTCCCCTAGTTGTACTATAGGTTCCTCCCGCATTTTTTACCATGGTAAGTAACTTTACAGGAATCACCACCCACATTGGATACTTATCTCTTGTCTTATCTTCGGCTTCTGCATCCTTGCCTTTAGCCGTAGCCTTGTCTTTGGCGGTCTTTGGTTTTTTGGCCACAGGGGCACCCGGATTCATAATCTTTTTATAGATGTTCGACTTATTATACAATTGCACAAAATTTAAGTTGAGGTTCCATTGTTGTTGTTGCGAATTTTGAATGGTGTTTCCTAAACTATCTGCTGCTGGAGGCGCCTGTAACCATTGGTAGTTTACAGAGTAATTGTAAGTAAGTTGTTGCACAAATTGCATATAAGGCAATTTGTTTACTGGTATATTAAAGTTTACTCTAGTTGTTTGGTCGAACTTAGTTGTTCTACCACCTTTCCAGAAATTTTGCCTTATGGTATCCACTTTTTCTGGTGTAGTATTGGCACTTATTTTTCCGTCTGGTTCATCCACACGTGCATCTACCGTTGCATTATAATCCAGTTTAATGTTCTTAGAAAGATCATATCTCAATTCATAATACCTACGCATGGTAAACATCTTATCATACAAAACAGGTAATAAAGTTTCTTTGCTATCATTGTTCCTATTTAGCAATTCTCCATAGCGCCTATCCGCCTCCAATCGCACTCCCCAAGATGCTGGCAAATAATTAAAATTAAAGTCGGAGATAAGCTCTAAGTTTTTATTCTTAATGAACTTAAATGGTTCAACGGGCTTATTGGTAAAATTGTAATTATAAGCAACAATTCCCTTATAATTTTTAATCAAGTTATATTCTAGGGTTTGATTCCTTCTAAATGTTTCAGTATACGAATAGGTAAAATTAAAATTCTCAATGTCCCACGGATAGACAGTTTTAGCGCCAACTCGGTTCTTCCTTACATTGGTAAAGTTGAAACTTTTTCTCGCGGTATAATCGTCGGCAGCTCTGCTAATTTGGTCGCTTCTCTCTGGATTCTTGGTCTCATCTATTTCCTTCTGCAATTTGGTATCTGGATTCAGTGGATTGTAAAAGGGCC